>JALVZI010000545.1 GCA_027022125.1 Anaerolineae bacterium
ACTCATCACTCATCACTCATCACGCTTCACGCTTCACGTTTCACTGCCCGCACCGAATCAATCACCGTGCCGTCCACCCATTTTATCACGGCGATGATGTCATCTGCCAGCGCGGGGGGCTGCGGTTTGCCGCAAATGCGCTCGGCTTCCTCCTTCAACTCATGGATGGATTTGATGGGCAAGCCCGAATTTTTGGTGGCGTCAATCAAATCCTGCCGCAGCGGATTGATGGCAATCCCGCGCTCGGTGACAATCACGTCAATCAGTTCGCCGGGTCCCACCAGCGTGGTCACTTCATCCCGAATGACGGGAATGCGGTCGCGGAAAAGGGGAATCGGCAGGATGACCGTTTTGCCGAAGAGCGCGTTTTGCCAGCCGCCGATACCGTGCAGCAGATAGCCGTCGGAATGGGTGACGACATTCCCGTTGAAATTCACGTCCACTTCGGTTGCGCCCAAAATGGCGATGTCGAGCATGGAGGCGAAATTGCCTTTGCCATGATAGTTGTAACTGGTGAACGGGCTGGTGTTGACGTGCAGCGGATTTTCGCGCATAGAGCGTACGCCCTCCAAATCGAAAGTTTGTCCGTCCAAAATATGCCCGACCAACCCCTCTTCCAGCATTTCCACCAGATATTTATTGCTGCCGCCGCGCGCAAAACTGGCTTTGATGCCCTATTCGCGCATAATCTGCCCGAAATAGTTGCCGATTGCCAGCGATGTGCCGCCCGCGCCCGCCTGAAACGAGAACCCGTCGCGGATGAGTCCCGCCGCGTCGCAGAATTTGGCGGTCAGTTCGGCAATATAAAGCCGGTCGGGGCTTTTGGTGATTTTTGTCGTGCCGGATACGATTTTTTCGGGAATGCCGATTTGTTCCATTTCGACCACGAAATCGACATTATTGCCCTGAATCTGCCACGGGGTGCAGGGGAACGGCACCAAATTATCCGTCACCACGATGACCTTTTCGGCATACTGCGAATCTGCCAGTGCGAAACCGAGCAGCCCGCACGCCGATGGTCCCGTCAGCCCGTTGGCATTGCCGAAAAAATCGGCGGTGGGGGCGGCAATCACGGCGATGTCAATTTGCACTTCGCCATCCTGCACTGCCTGATAGCGTCCGCCGTGCGAGCGCAGCACGCCCAGCCCGCGCATTTTCCCTTCGGAGGCAAATTTGCCGAGCGGACCATTCATGCTCCCTTCGATATGATGGACGACCCCGCTTTCCAGATGTTTGATGATGGGCGCGTGGCAGGGGAAAGACGCGGACGGGAACCAGACCAAATCTTTCACGCCCAATTCGGCGGCGATGTCGAAAATCTGGTTGGCGACCAAATCGCCGTTGCGGAAATGGTGGTGGGTGGAAATGGTCATCCCGTCGCGCAATCCGGCGGCGATGAGTGCGGCACGCAAATCGGGCTGGCGTTTGTCGCCATTGGCGGGATAATCGGCGCAGGTGGGAATGGGCGGTCCGTATTTTCGCCCGGTGGGGCGATATTTTCCCACGCCCTGAAATGGAATCGCGGGCTTGCCGTTCACTTCGGTGGGAACGGGGCGTCCGAGAGTATTCTTGACGAGT
The DNA here is from genome assembly GCA_027022125.1 of Anaerolineae bacterium. GTDB lineage: Bacteria > Chloroflexota > Anaerolineae > 4572-78 > 4572-78 > JANTHQ01. The sequence goes on from JALVZI010000545.1 coordinate 1,579, forward strand.
TGCATTTTTCCCATCAGTTACATTCCTTTCAATTCGTGATGCGTGAAACGTGAAAACGTGATTTTCACTCATCACGTTTCACGTTTCACTTTCCGCTTTTCTCCGCCAGCGCAACCACCCGCAGGGCGCGTTTGACCACCGGCGGGTCAATCATTTTGCTGCCGAGCGAGACGACACCCAGCCCTTTGGCGGTGGCATCTTCAAACGCGGCAACGATTTTCCGCGCTTTTTCCAGTTCGGCGGGGGTGGGGGCGAAGGCGTCGTGAATGGGCGCAATTTGGCGGGGATGGATGCAACCCATCCCGTCGAACCCCAGCGCCTTCGATTCGCCGACCACCCGGCGCAGCGCGTCCATATCGCTCACATCGGAGAAAACCGAGTCAATCGGCTGGATACCGGCGGCGCGGGCGGCGTTGACCAGTTGGCTGCGGGCAAAAAACGATTCGCGCCCTTCTGCCGTGCGTGCCGCACCGATGTCGGCAGTGTAATCTTCCAGCCCGATGGCGAGCGCGGCGACATTCGGGCTGGCGGCGGCGATGGGGTACGCATTCACCACCCCCAGTGCGCTTTCGATGATGGGCATCAGCCACACGGGCTGTTCGATACCGTGCGCGGCGGCAATCTCGGCGATTCTTGCGTCCACCGCCTGCACCTGTTCCGCCGATTCCACCTTCGGGATGAGAATCAGATTCACGTTGTGTGGAATGACTGCCGCTAAATCGTCCAATCCGCGCGGCAGTTGATTGATGCGCACCATCCGTTCTGCGCCGTAAAAATCGATTTGCCGCAGGGCATTGCGCACCAAAATTCGCGCCTCATCCTTTTTGGGCGGGGCGACGGAATCTTCCAAATCCAAAATAATGCCGTCCGGCTGGTGGATGCCCGCGTTCAGCATCAATTTGGGGGTGTTGCCGGGCAGATAAAGCCGGCTGCGGCGGAAACGGTCTTTTTCGGTGTGATAGCGATTCTGCGGGAGCATATCGGGCAGAAATTGGCGGTCGGTGTCCATCACCTGCGTGATGGCGGCTTCCAGCCGCGCGGCGATGACAAAATCGAGCGCGCCCGTGTCTTCGATGGTCACAGCGGCGTGTTCCACCCCGAAATGTGCCAGCACGTCCCGCGCCAGCGATTCAATCGCCGCGCCGTACAGCACCTGCACTTTGCTGCGCACTTCCAACCGAATGCCACCGCTGTCGGCGGGTTGAACCGTCACGCGGCAATCGGAGCGCACCCCGTCGCCGAAATTGCCTGCAATTCCGATTTTATTCAATGGACGCCTCCTTTTTTTTCGCAATAGAAAACCCTTTCATTCCGATGAATGAAAGGGCGGAAAGTGTACGATTGATACCAACTTTGGCTTCAAAAATTTATTCATATCTCCTGCCATGTGCGGCGCACAAATACGGAAATTATGCGAGTAGTATAGCATATTGCCCCATAGTGTCAAGGTTGAATGCCAAAAATCTGCCGCGAAAATTGTCTTTCGGGTTGGTGAAGTTTTTTGTTTTGACTATAATCATCATACGCAAAGTATGAATGAGGTTGAAAGCGTGCTATGAATGAAATGACACATCCGTATTTACATCTGGAACCCGGAAAAATCAATCGTTTCGCAAAATTTGTTTCCGATATTTTCAATCCCGTTTTTGGGGGGATTTTTATTATCGGCGTGCTGATGGTGCGCATTTTGCCCACCGTCGGGCAGGCGATGCTGTGGATGGGCATTACAGTAGCCATTACCGCTATTCCCACGCTGGCGTATGTGCTCTATCTGGTGAAAGTGGGTTATTTAATTGACATCCATATGCCGGAACGGGATAAACGGCTCAAACCGATTGCGGTGATTGTGGCGTGGTTGGTTATCAGTTTGGGTATTTTAAAATTGATTCACGCACCCGATGCGATGTTGTTTATGCTGACGGCGGTTATTTTACAGGTGGTGGTGCTGGGCATCATCACCCCGCTGTGGAAAATTAGTTTCCACAGTGCAACCATTATGGGGGTGGCGACCATCACTGTGCTGCTGCGCTCGCCGCTAATGTGGTATGTGGTTTGGTTGGTGCCGCTCATCGGCTGGGCACGGGTGCGACTGAAACGCCACACGGTAATGCAGGTTATCGGCGGGTACGCCGCCGGGCTGATTGTCGCCACGATTGCACTGCACGTGATGCGGCTGTATATTCCGCTGTGAGATATTGTTCATAGCCATCAAATCATCTTTACAGATTTCGCGCTTTTGCCATTCTGTGAAACGTGAGGCGTGAAACGTGATGATTTGGATGACCGGCAATGCTCGTAACGGATAAACGTTTTGCACTGCCGTACATCCCTTGCTTCTTGCTTCCTGCTACATGTTGCCAATAGATGGCTGAATTGTCAGCCGAATGAATTATGCCAAAATCTGTGTTCATTTGTGTGAACTACATCGAGGAAAAACTATGAAAATCGGACTTGTGGGTTTACCCAACAGTGGAAAAACAACCGTCTTTAACGCTCTCACGCGCGGCGATGCGCCAACCACTGCATACAGCAGCGGCACGCTCGATGTGCATTCGCTGGTGGTGGATGTGCCGGATGAACGAGTCGACCGGCTGGTGGAAATGTACCATCCCAAAAAAATTACCCGCGCCAAAGTGGAATATGCCGACATCGGCGGGCTGCGCAGCGATGTTGAGCGCGGCGTGTCCATCACCGGCGAACAGTTGGGGCTGATTTCCACCAACGATGCACTGATTCACGTGGTGCGCGCGTTTGAAGATGAGAATATCCCCCACCCGCTGAAAACCGTTGACCCCGTGCGCGATATTGATGTGCTGGATGCGGAATTTCTGCTTTCCGATTTGAGCAAAATTGAAAATCGGCTGCCCAAACTGGAAGCCAATTTGAAACGCGGAAAACTGCTGCCGTCATTTGAGAGCGACCAAAAAGAGCACGCTCTGCTGCTGCGACTGAAAGAGGCGCTGGAAAACGATACCACCATCCGCGATTTGGAATTGACGGATGATGAGCGGAAATTGATGCGCGGTTTTCAATTTCTCACTGAAAAACCGATGATGATTCTCATCAATATGGGGGATGACGGCTATCCCGATGCGGACAAAATCGAATATCCGCACCGAAATTCGGTGGTGTCAACCATTCGCGGGCGGCTGGAAATGGACATCGCCCAGTTGGATGCCGATGACGCGGCGATGTTTATGGAAGAATACGGCATCACCGAGTTGAGCCTGAACCGTATCATTCACGAAAGTTACCAACTGCTGAACCGGATGGTCTTTTTCACGGCGGGCGAAAAAGAGGTGCGGGCATGGGAAGCCCCCAAAAATGCCACCGCCGTTACCTGCGCGGGGGTCATCCACAGCGATTTGGAACGCGGGTTCATCCGCGCGGAAGTGGTCAGTTACGATGACCTGATTGCCGCCGGGTCGGAAGCCGCGGCGAAAGCGCACGGCACATACCGGCTGGAGGGTCGGGATTATATTGTGCAGGATGGGGATGTGCTGGTGATTCGGTTCAACGTGTGATTTTTAGTGGTCAGTTATCAGTGAAACGTCGAGCCGGTGGAGGTATCAGATTTCTGCTATAATATCAGCAGGAGAAAGGAGAACACGATGCTATGGTCGGAAATTCGTGAGGCGTATCCCAATCAGTGGCTGGTGATAGAGGCTTTAGATGCCCACACCACTCCGAGCGGTCAACGGGTGTTGGATGACGTGGCTGTGCTTGAGGTGTGCGAGAGTGGCACTAAGGCAATGCAAAACTATCGTCGCTGGCATTTGCGATACCCTGCGCGAGAATTTTACTTTGTCAATACAAGCCGTGAACGGCTTGATATTCGAGAGCGGCAATGGGTGGGGATAAGGAGAAACCATGCAGTTGCTCTTGAAGGATGAACTTCCTTTTGTGGTGGTCACGGTTGAGTATAATGGCAAGACGGTAGATATACCGAATGTCCTTGTAGATACCGGTTCGGCAAGCACCATACTGGCAGCAGATAGTCTCATTGAAGTAGGAGTTGAGCCGGCTGCAGATGACACCTTACACACGATTCGTGGGGTTGGCGGGGTAGAAGTCGTCTATCTTCGGAAAGTGGATTCTTTAAGAGTGGGGAAAGTTGGAATGACCGGCTTTGAAATTGAGGTAGGAGGAATGGATTACGGATTTGAGATTAGCGGTATATTGGGAATGGACTTCTTGCGGAGTATGGGTGCAATTATAAACTTGTACAAAATGCGTTTGGAATTTGGCGAGAAGTAGCAGAATCGCAACTATATGGTCGCCCGTTCAGGTCAACATGCGGAAAGGTGTAGAATATCGTATGTTTGACATCCAGCCCAAACAAGTTTATACTACAAAGTATAAACTTGTTGCCAGAGGCTGAAAATAATGAAAGCTACCGCTAAGGATTTGAGATTCCATACCAAAGAATTGATTGAAACCGTTAAAAGAGGTGAAGAGATTATTATCACCTTTCGAGGCAAGCCATGTGCCAAACTGATTCCTTTTGAAAATGAGAAAAGGACGGCAACCAAAAATCCCGTATTTGGAATATGGAAGGATCACGAGCCATCTTCCAACGTAGATGAGTATATCAGAAATTTAAGAAAAGGACGTTTTTGATGATTTTGGTTGATACGGATGTCCTTATTTGGTATTTGCGAGGGAATGAAAAAGCATATCAGACTATAGAACATCTCGAAAACTTTGCAATTTCGGTTGTCACATACATGGAACTTGTGCAGGGGATGAGAAACAAGACAGAACTGAATAGCCTCCGTCAGGCTCTGCGTGCTTGGAATTGCGAGATTCTATATATTACGGAGGAAATATCTGCAAAAGCGATGTTTGCAGTTGAGCAGCATTTTTTGAGCCACGCCATGCAACTCGCCGATGCGCTTATTGGTTCCACGGCTATTGCCTATGGTCTTCCGTTGCTAACAGGCAATGATAAACATTACAAAGTAATGAAGGGACTTCTTATTCAGAAGTTCTACCATTCGTAGAAGTAGCTACCCAAGGGTAGAGAGCAAGTCAATCAGCGACCTAATTTTGCAACCGAGCCGCGTATTGCGTACGGCGTACTGCGTAAAGTTACGGAATACGCAACACGCAATACG
>JALVZI010000546.1 GCA_027022125.1 Anaerolineae bacterium
TAGCCCGCAGGGCGTATCGAAGGGTGAAAATCGGCAGGGAAAAACGCCCTTCGATACGCGGTTCACTGCGTGAACCGCTACTCAGGATGCGTTTTTCCCGCTGAAAACAAAACGTCAACACGCCCTAGAAACCCGAAACCCTCTCCCGCACGGACGCCACCAGCAAGCCGATTTCTTCTACCCGCAGCAGGGCGATACCGCCGAGATAGACCGCGCCGCCAACCGCCGACAATCCCAGCACCAGTAGAGTCTCATTCGTCAGCGAAACAGGCAGCAGCAGCGATTCGCCCCACCGGCGACCCGCCCACAGCGCCGCGCCCATCGCTGCCGCCGCCAGCGCGGCTTTCAGCGCGGTGGATTCCAGTCCGTGCCCGCGCAAACTGCCCCAGCGGCGGATGAGCCACAGCATCAGCAAAACGTGGCTGAACTGTTTCACGCTGTCCGCCAGCACCAAATCGGTCATTTGCAGCGGGCGGAAAAGGGTCGGCGCGAAAACCGCCAGCAGATACGCCCCCACCGCCGCAATCCCCACCAGCGCGGGCGTGAGCGTGTTCTGTCGGGCGTAAAATGCGAAAATGAGCGGTTGGTCAACCGCCGCGAAAATCAGCCCCAGCAGATAGAATCGCAGTGCCAGCGCCGTCTGCGCGGTATCGGCGGGGGTGAATTGCCCGTGCTCGAACAGCAGGCGGATAATCGGTTCCGCCAGAATGAAAAGCGCCACCGTCGCCGGGATAATCAGAATGAGCACAATTTTTATCCCGCTGAACAGCGTTTCGGTAAAATGCCGATTGGCTTCCGGCGCGGCATCGCTTTTGCCCATTGCCTGCGCCGCATACCGCGACAGGGTCGGCAAAATTGCCAGCGAAATCGCCACCGAAACCAATCCAATCGGAAATTGAATGAGGGTGGTGGCATTCTGCATCCACGCCAAACTGCTGGCGCCGGTTCCGTTTGCCAGCCGCCGGTCGAGCGAAGTTTGAAAAAGGGTGACAACCAGCCCCAAAATGACGGGTTGATACAATTTGCCGATGCGACGCAGCACGGGATGATGCAGGTTGAATTTGAAACCGAGTTTTGCGCCGCGCAAACCGGGCAGTTGGATGAGCACCTGCGCCACCGAACCGGTAATCAGCCCCAGCGCCACCGTTTCGATGCCCCAGCGAAAAATCCACGCCCCGACCAGCGTCACCAGCACGATACCGGCGTTGAATGTGGCGGCGGTGAACGCCGGATACACGAACCGTTTCAGGGCATACAGCAAACCGGCCACAATCCCCGACAGGCTTAAAAAGAGCATGGCGGGCATGGTGAGCCGCAACAGTCGGGTGAGCAGCGCCAAATCCAGCCCGTCGCCGCCGAGCAGCCACGCGATTTGCGGCGCGAGCAGTTCGCCGAGCAGCACCAGCCCACCGAGTACCACCACCGCCAGCGAGAGAATCCGGCCGGCGACGTGCCACAGCACGCGGCGGTCTTTTTCGGCATATTCCGAAAAAACAGGCACGAGCGCGCTGCTAATCATTCCCCCGACGAGCAAATCGTAAAATTGGCGCGGCACAAATTCGGCGGTGCGGTACGCCGAAACAGCCCCCGTCGCGCCGAAAAGCCCGGCGATAACCGTGTCGCGCACCAGCCCCAGCACGCGGCTGGTGATATTCCCCGCGGCGATGAGCGCCGCCGCTTTTGCCAATCCGCGCCGTTCAGTCACAAAATCGCTCCCGGATGCGCTCAATCAGTTCGGTGGTGGAATAGCCGGGCAGATACGGAATCAACTCGATGTGCCCGCCGTAACCCTGCACCAGCAGCGCTTCGGGCAGCAGCGTGCCGGCGCGAGACGGGTCGAGGACATAATCGCCCCCTTTGGCATACACCTCCGGTCGGAGCGCATCGAGCAGGCGGTGGGCGGTCGGCTCATCAAAAATGATGATGGCATCCACCATTTCCAGCGCGGACAGCACCCGCACGCGGTCGGTTTGCGGGGTGATGGGACGTTTTTCGCCTTTGAGCAGCCGCGTGCTGCGGTCGCTGTTCAGCCCGACGAACAGCGCATCGCCGAGCGCGCGCGCCTTTTGCAGGTAATCGATATGCCCGGCGTGCAACAGGTCGAAATGCCCGTTGGTGAACACCAGCGTTTCGATGGATTTTCGTTTTTCAATTGCAGATTTGAGGGTCAAGAGTTTTGGGTTCACAGCGTTGTTTGTTGTTCAAAGTTCAAGGTTCAAGGTTTCAGGGTAGCAGTTGGTCTCAGGTTTCAAGTCCAAAGTCCAAAGTCGGGTAGCGGTCAGCGGTCAGTTTTTGGTTCAAAGTTCAAGGTTGCAAGGTTGCAGGGTTGCAAGGTAGCAAAGTTGCAGGGTTGCAATCAGTTCAAAGTTCAAGGTTGCAGGGTAGCAGTCAGCCATCAGCAGTCAGCAGTCAGCGAATGGATGAGTCTCTATCCCTATCACGCATCACGCATCACGTTTCACTCATCACGCATCACGATTCAACGATTCAGCGAATCACCAATCTCCAATCTCCAATTAACCAATCACGCATCACGTTTCATTGTTCATTATTCATTGTTCATTGTTCATTGCTCGCTACTTCCGCGCGGAGTTCATCCGGCGAAACGGTGGCGTTCCCCAATTTACGCACGACCAGCCCGGCGGCGAGATTCGCCAGAAATGCCGCTTCTGCCAAATTGAGCCGCGAGACGATTCCCAACGCCAGCACCGCCACCGATGTGTCGCCCGCGCCGGTCACATCAAAAACTTCCGATGGGTTCGCGGCGGGAAAATGGTGGTACGGCGTGCGACGCCCGCGCAGGCTGACGCCATCCGCGCCGCGCCCGATGACGATGCCGTGCGTGTCGAGCATGTCGAGCAGTTCGGCAGTGGCGGTTTCAAAATCGGATTCGGTGCGCAGCGGGCGGCGCAGGTATGCCGACACATCACGGTCGTTGGCGCGAATCACATCACAGCCGCGATATTTGTCGAGTTCGCCCTGACTGTCCACAATCAGCAGATTGCCCGCTTCGCGACAGGCGGTGATGGCGGCTTCCACCAGCGAGCGGGTCAGCATCCCGTTGCGATAATCGCTGAGCAGCACCGCCGATGACACCGGCGCGGCGATTTTCACTTGCAACACAATTTCTGCCGCGATTTTCTCGGTCGGCGGAAAACGGTCAACCCGGTCGAGCCGCGCCAACTGCTGCGGAAAACGGGAGGTTTCCTGCGCGATGATTCGCGTTTTTTGGGTGGTGCGCCGTGCGCCGTCGGTGATGATGCCGCTGGCGTCCAACTCGGCGGCGCGGAGTTGGGCAATCAACTCTCTGCCGGCGTCATCATCGCCCACCAGCCCAACCAGCCCCGTTTCACCGCCCAACGCTTTCACATTCATCGCCGGATTTGCCGCCCCGCCCGGAATGGTCTTCCGTTCCACCAGTTCCAGCACGGGGATGGGCGCTTCGCGGCTCAGGCGTTCAGCGCGCCCGATGAGGTATTCATCCAGCACCACATCACCCACCACCTGCACACGCTGTTCCGGAAATTTGGAAATCACATACGCCATTTTTTCAAAATCGAGCATCACAGCCTCCATCGAAGAAGTCGGATGTATTGTGCAACCGTTCAAGGCACAGTGGTATTTTGCCGATTTCACCCTTCGATACGCCCTGCGGGCTACTCAGGATGAAATCGGCAGGGAAAAACGCATCCTGAGTAGCGGTTCGCTGCGCGAACCGCGTATTGAAGGGCGTTTTTCCCGTCCCCTCTGAGTAGTCGCTGTATTGTAACAAAAAGCGGGGTTTGGGGGAAATATCCGGTTGGGCATGGTTGCCCGCGCGCCGCAAGCAAAGTATAATGTCAGAAATGAGGAGCAGGGAGAAAGGAGCAGGGTTATGAAAAAGCACACACTGCCGAAACCGAATGCCCGGTATCACCGCCCCGGCAAAACAAAACCAACCGATGCCCCCAGTGTGAACGGGATGATTTGCAATCCGATTTATGCCGGAATGGGGAAATTCCCGCAATTGGTGGATGATGAAGCGTGGATTACCGCCGCCGGGCAGTTCATCGCCGAGGAGGGTGCGGAACAATTTTTGGTGAACCTGCTGTACCTGCTCCGCGAAAGTCTCGCCGAGGGGGAAGGCGGTTCATCTTTTCCATACACCGATGAAAAACCGCTGCTGTGTTCTCACGACGGGTTACCCATCATTGATTTCGGCGGGGGTGATATTGCCTGCATCGGCGAATATACTTTCGCCCATCTGTATGACACCACCGTCACCGATTTGATTTCTGAACCGGTGCTGACGCTCGTTTTTCAGAACGGGCACACCATGCCGCTGCTCTGTCCCCACTGCGGGCAATCGCTGCACATCAACGACGAAGATTTGCTGCTGAACACGCTCAACGGGCTGGCAATCGTTGATATGGGGTACGACCCCACCACCGGCGCGGTCATTTTGGATTTCGGCAAATTCCCCGATGATATGGACGCCGAATCGGCATTCATCGACCGGATTGAGCCGCTCGATTCCATCGAAGTGCATCTCAATTCCATTCGTGGCATCACTTGCCCGCACGAAGGAAAGGGATAGAGATAGAGATAGGGATAGAAAGAACAGAGATGGAGAGAAGTTCAGGATGATGGTATCCGTCTCTTTTGAGCACGGGACAATCCGTGAATCTACCGCGCGAGATGGTCAGCCTGCTCGTGCAACTCACGATATGCATCCCGCGATAAACATCCTCGTTTGCCGCACACCACCAGCAAACTGATAACCTCATACAGCGAACCTTTCGCAATCTGATAAAAATATCTGGATTCTTTGGGATTATCCCGCCCCGTTCCCTCTGCTATATTTGTGGGAATGGAAACTGCCGCCCGCCGCAATTGCTCTCCCAAAGAAAATTGGTACTGCTGTGGAATGGTCTCCGTGATGTCCAAAATAACATCGCAAAAATCAACCGCCAATTGCCACGTGTCTAGGTTCTGTTGACGTTTCGTTTTCAGTAGGAAAAACGCATCCTGAGTAGCGGTTTGCTCCGCAAACCGCGTATCGAAGGGCGTTTTTCTTGCCGATTTTTACCCTTCGATACGCCCTGCGGGCTACTCAGGATGAAAAATCGGCAAACGTCAACAGAACCTAGTCGCTCGAACTTAAACGACATCCTGCGCTCCTCTATCCCTATCCCTATCTCTATCCCTATCCCTATCCGTTTTCCCGGTGCGATGGAAAAATGACGGGCGAAATTCGAGCCACCACAGCGCATATCCGGCGACCGCCAGCAGTGTCACGCCGACAACCAGCGCTTCGGCAGCGGTTGCCTGCGTGATGAAAATTGCCGTCAGCCCCAGCGCACCCGTCACCAGCGCAGCGAAAAACGCCACTGCCAGCCCGCTCATCCCAAAACGGGCAAGCCGGTGAGTGGTGTGGTCAACCCCCCCCTGAAAAAACGAAATCCCCCGCCGTTTGCGCGAAATATAAACCATCATCGTGTCGAAAATCGGCAGCCCCAGCACCAGCACCGGCACCATCCACGTGATGAGATTGCTGTTGCCCGGCACACGGATTTTTATACCCAGCACCGCCAACAGAAAACCCAAAAACAGCGACCCCGAATCGCCCATAAAAATGGTACTTTTGGGCAGTGGCAAATTGTACCGTGCAAACCCCAAACTCGCGCCGAGTACCGCCGCCGCCAAAATGGAAACCAGTTGCTGGTCGTTCAGCAGGGCAATCAGCATAAAAATGGCGGCGGCAGCAGCGGTGGTCATAATCGCCACCCCGTCGGCATTATCCATATAATTCAGCGCGTTGGTGATGAACAGAATCCACAGCACGGTCAGCACAAAATTCAGCGCGATATTCCAACTGCCGATGGGTAGAATCGGTAGTTGGATGCGCACGCCCGCCGCAAAAACGACCAGCGCGGGGACGACTTCTCCCAGCAGTTTCCAGCGCGGTGAAAGGGTGTAACGGTCATCCAGATAGCCCACCCCCGCCATCAGCGATGCGCCCACCGTGATAGCCCCCACTTCCGACAACCGGAAGCGGTTTCCAAACAGCAGGGTTGCCCCCACCGTGATGAGCGTCAGCGCGATTGCCGCCGCGCCGTAAATTGCCACGCCGCCCATCAGCGCAGTGGGTTCGGTGTGAGCGCGGTCGGCTTTTGGCACAGCGATAAAACCTGCTTTGATGGCAATTTGCCGCACAATCGGCGTGCCGGCTGCGCCAAATAACAGCGCGGTGATAAAAATTAGCATTATCAGGGAAATGGTCATAGGGTTTTAGCAAAGTTGCAAAGATACAGGGTTTCACGCTCTTTCAAAATAAGAGCATCAAAAACTGCAAGCAAAAATGTTTTATAGCACAAGTGGTAGAAATGTGGCAAATTATGGAAACAGGTACCCCATAATACCATTACCCAGAAGTAGTGTTGTTGCTTGAATTACCTCAATGCTTCTACACGCCACACACCATCACCTGTGCTAACAACAACCTGTCCATTGTTTATTGTGAGTTCGCGTGTGTTCATTGCAGTTAACCCGTTATTATACGCCGCACATTGCGTTGTACCGCCACTGACACTGCATCGATAAACACCGGCACCGTATGCGCTGACATACAACTTCTCGTGGACATCATCATACGCTATACCATAAATGGTATTTGCCGGAACGCTGTTCACCCGTGACCATGACATACCACTAT
>JALVZI010000547.1 GCA_027022125.1 Anaerolineae bacterium
CGAAGAATTGCAAATCCCCATTTTGGAAATGGATCCGCAGGGGTATGAAGTGCAGGTAGCGCGGCTGAACGAGGTTCGGCGCACCCGAGACAACCGCGCGGTGAAATCTCGGCTGGCAGATTTGCGCACCGCCGCCAAAGGGAACAAAAATACTATGCCCGTCATTTTGGACGCGGTGAAAGAATATGCCACCCTGCAAGAAATTATGGATGTTTTCCGCGATGTTTTCGGGGAATATCAGGAGCAGGCGATTATTTGAGGGATAGGGATAGGGATAGGGATAGGGATAGAGATTCGCTGAATCGCTGAATCGTTGAATCGCCCATTCAGAGATTCGCTCATTCGCAAATTCGCAAATTATTGGAGGAGAAACAATGCCAGAAAGAAAAATCCGTGTGCTGGTTGCCAAACCGGGGCTTGATGGACATGACCGCGGCGCAAAAGTGGTTGCCCGCGCGCTACGCGATGCCGGGATGGAAGTCATCTATACCGGCTTGCGCCAAACGCCGGAAATGATTGTCGAAAGTGCACTGCAAGAGGATGTGGATGTCGTCGGGCTGTCCATTCTCAGCGGGGCACACATGGCACTGCTGCCGATTATCGCCCAGCGGTTGAAAGAAGCCGATATGGAACACGTGCTCATCGTTGCCGGCGGCATCATCCCCGATGAAGACATCGAGAAATTGAAAGAAGCGGGTATTGATGCCGTTTTCAATCCCGGCACACCGACACAGGAAATTGTTGAGTTCATCACCAGCCATGTTACGTTAGATACTTAGGTGCGGGATAAACGAGACAAAGCCAAGTGAGGTAAAAATAGTCCACAAATTCAGGTTTGTTATTCGTCATTTGTCATTCGTAGTTCTTTCCGTGCTTAAATCGTAGGGGCGACCTTTATGGTCGCCCGAGAGGGCAGCCACAAGGGCTGCCCCTACGATTGTTCAAGGCAAACACAACAGGCTAAACGGGCTACTCTATTCTGAGTAGAGACGCCCAAATTGGGCGTCTCTACGAAATACGCAATACGCTTTCTGTGTCCATCTGTGGACTGAAAATTCATCCCGAACCAAGATTAGGTTAAAAACACCATGACACTATCCGAAAAAGTTTTACAGGGAAACCGCCGCGCCATCGCGCGGCTCATTTCGCGCATCGAAAACGAACACCCCGAAGCCCGGCAGGCGCTGGAAGATCTGTTTCCGCACACGGGCAACGCCCATTTAGTGGGCATCACCGGCGCACCGGGAACCGGCAAATCGAGTTTGGTCAACGAGTTGGCGAAAGCGTTGCGGCGGCAAAACAAAACGGTCGCCGTCATTGCCGTTGACCCCACCAGCCCCTTTTCCGGCGGCGCAATTCTGGGCGACCGCATCCGCATGCGTGAACTCTCCGGCGACCGGGGCGTGTTCATCCGCAGTATGGCGAGCCGCGGCAGTTTGGGCGGGTTGGCGCGCGGGGTGTATGATGCCATCAAAGTGTTCGATGCCGCCGGATTCGATGTGATTCTGATTGAAACGGTCGGCGTGGGGCAAGGCGAAGTGGACATCGCTCGCACGGCGCACACGGTGCTGGTGGTAGAAGCCCCCGGGCTGGGCGACGATATTCAAGCCATCAAAGCGGGCATTCTGGAAATTGCCGATATTTTTGTGGTCAACAAAGCCGATAAACCGGGTGCAAACAACACCGTCGCCGCACTGCGCGCCATGCTCGATTTGGGGAACCCCACCGGCGGACAAATGCTGCATCACGGCACGCTGATGACCGTCGCCGCGCCGGAGCCCCCCTCCCCTGCCCTGCCCGCCGATGACTGGGAATATCCCATTTTAAAAACCACCGCCATCACCGGCGAAGGCATTGAGGAACTGCTCGCCGCCATCGAAGAACACCATCGCCATTTAACCGAATCGGGCAAACTGATTGACCGCAACCGCGCCCGTCTGTCGGCGGAATTGGAAGAGCGTCTGCAAACTGA
>JALVZI010000548.1 GCA_027022125.1 Anaerolineae bacterium
CGTTCTTTCCGCGCAAAACGTAGGGGCGGCTCGCGAGCCGCCCCTACGTTTAGTTTGCTATATTCTGAATGATATTTTCCTGCCGATTTCATCCTGAGTAGCCCGCAGGGCGTATCGAAGGGTGAAATCGGCGAATAACCGTCACAAAAAAGCCCGCTGCAATTTCGCAGCGGGGTTTTGTTTGCTTGCGGATTGTATCGGCAATACGGTGAGTGTGCCGGTTATTGAGTGAGTGCTCGTATCAAAATACTGATAGACATACTCAAAACCACCAGAGTACCGATAATCGCCACACCGATTTGCTGTTTGTTCCACTTCTTTTTGGTTTCAACGTGTTTGCGGGGAGCGGGTCCCTTTTTCTTCGGGCGTTTTTTGGGGGTACGCTTTGCCATAACTTTTCTCCTGCTGTATGTATCACAAAAAATTATACAACCGCCATCGCACTTTGGCAAAATGTGGACGAATGAGCGAATTTGTGAATGGGCGAATCTGCGAATGGCGAATAGCGAATGACCAATGGCAAATGACAACTGACAAACAACCCAAAAAATCTTTTGACGCATCATTCAGGCTATGCTATACTTTGCCATCTTCAAAAGTTGTATTGACGTTATCACAATGAACATCTCAATCGGTGGCAAGATTGAATAGAGGGACAAGAAGTAGGATGCAAGGCTTAAATAGTGGCGCTTGTTTCTTGCTTCCTGTTTCTTGCTTCAAAAATTATACGCAGTGAGGAGAAAGGAACTTATGCTAAATGAAAGACTGAGAAATCTTTCAGTAATTGACAGCCTGCTGTGGTTGCTGCGTGCCGGTATTATTGTGCTGGTGCTGTGGGGGTCGTTTGCCGGATTGACACAAGGCAAGCACAGCGATGAATCGTGGGGGCAGTTTTACAATCGCTGCACCACCCAAACCGATGTCGGCACGATAGAGTGCATGGGGAAATACTCCGCTGAAACGTGGCGCGATTTCGCCATTTTCGGACTGGCGCAAGGCGGCATTTACGCGCTGATTGCGCTCGGTTACACATTAGTTTACGGTGTGTTGTTTATGATTAACTTTGCTCACGGCGAGGTTTTTATGTCGGGGGCATATACCGCCTTTTTTGTGGCAAATGCTTTCGCTCAAAACGGGTTTTTGGATAGCAACCCCATTGTGGCGTTGGGGATTGTGATGCTGGTTTCGATGACCGTTTCCACCGTTGTGGCTATTTTGCTGGAACGCATTGCCTACCGTCCCCTGCGACGCGCCCCACGTCTGGTGCCCCTCATCACGGCGATTGGGGCGTCTTACTTTTTGCAGTACACCTTCCGCGGGTTGTACGGTTCGGGTAAAAAGGTTTACCCCGATGTGAGCATTCTGACCGGCAAATGGGTTATCGCCGGTATTCCCATTTTGAAAACGCAGGTGGTGGTGTTCGTCGCCGCAGTGATTTTGATGGTCATTCTGTATTGGTTCGTGCAGAAAACAAAAGTCGGTAAAGCGATGCGCGCCGTCGCCGAAGATAAAGACGTGGCGCTGTTGATGGGCATTGATGTTGACCGCATCATCGTCATCACTTTTGCCACCGGCGCGGCGATGGCAGGCGCTGCCGGCGTGCTGTACGGCTTGCTTTTCAAACAGGTTGACTTCATTATGGGATTTGTGCCCGGCATCAAAGCCTTCACCGCCGCTGTGCTGGGCGGTATCGGCAATATTCCCGGCGCGATGGTCGGCGGGTTATTCCTCGGTATCTTCGAGTCGATGGGACCCAGTCTCTTTTTGGAAGGGTTGGGCATTCCCGCCGCATATCAGTTGAAAGACGTTATCGCTTTTACGATGCTGGTGCTGGTGCTCATCTTCCGCCCGTCCGGCATTATGGGCGAAGCCCTTTCAGAGAAAAAGGCATAGGGGGGCGTGATGAACGAAAAACAAGGGTTCGACTTCAAAAGTGTTTTGAATATCAGCCTGCTTGCCGGCGGTATTTTAA
>JALVZI010000549.1 GCA_027022125.1 Anaerolineae bacterium
GTCTTTTGATTTTTCAAGGGTGTCCGGCAACCAATTGCCGATTTAAAAAAAGGAGCAGGTAATGATGCAGACTTACGAACTTTCTCCGAATGACCTGTGCAAGCAATGCGACCCGGCGCAGTTTTCGTTTTCCACTACTGCCGAGTTGGAGGAACTGTCTGAAATTATCGGGCAGGAACGCGCCGTGTCCGCCGTGAAATTCGGCATTTCCATTCGCCGCGAGGGTTACAACCTGTATGTGCTCGGTCCGCACAGCACCGGAAAGTTTTCGGCGGTGCGGCAATTTCTGGAGCAGCAAGCCGTCGGCGAGCCAACCCCCGGGGATTGGTGTTATGTCAATAATTTCGACCAGCCCCATCGCCCGCGCGCGCTGCATCTCCCCGCCGGACGCGGTTCCGCGCTGGTGGCGGATATGTCGGCGTTTGTGGATGAGTTGCGAACGGTCATTCCTGCGGTATTTGAGGGCGAAGATTATCGCAACCGTTTGCAGAGTATTGATGACCAGTTCAAACAGAAACACGAAGCCGCATTTCAGAATATCCAGCAATTGGCGAAAGAGCGCAATCTGGCGCTCATCCGCACCCCGAACGGCATCGCTTTTGCGCCCCTTTCGGAAGGGAAGATTATCAGCCCGGAGGAATTTGAAAAACTGCCGGAAGAAGCACAGGAGCGCATCAAAAAGCAGATTGAGGAAATGCAGGATGAGATGGATAAAGCCATCTATCAGGCGCGGCAGTTGGAAAAGGAACAGCGCGAGCAGATTCGGGCGTTGAACCGCGATGTGGCGCAGATGGAAGTTTCGCATTTGATGGCGGATTTGCGGAAAAAATATGCCGATTTGCCTGCCGTGCTCGATTATCTGCAAACGGTGGAAAAAGATGTGGTGGAAAATGTGGATGATTTTCGCGGCACAACCGAGGATGATACCACCCCGCTGGCGGGTATGCCGCTGCCGCGCTCGTTGCGGGGACCCGCGTTTCTGCGCCGCTATCAGGTCAATCTGCTGGTTGACCACAGCGACAATCACGGCACGCCGGTGATATATGAAGACCACCCGACCTACCCCAATCTGGTGGGGCGCATCGAGCATATCGTTACCCAGTCGGGCACGCTGCTCACCGATTTTTCGCTGGTGAAGGCGGGCGCGCTGCACCGGGCAAACGGCGGGTATCTCATTTTGGATGCGCACAAAATTTTGGCGCAACCGTTCGCGTGGGAACAGTTGAAACGCGCGTTGCGCGCCGAGAAAATCGAAATTGAATCGGCGGGGCAGATGTATGGGGTTATCAACACAGTATCGCTCAAACCCGAACCCATCCCACTCGACATAAAAGTGGTGCTCATCGGCGACCGGATGCTTTATTTTCTGTTGAGCCAGTATGACCCCGATTTCGGCGAGTTGTTCAAAGTGGCGGCAGATTTTGCGGCGGATATGGAACGCAATGCCGAAAATAACCTGCTGTATGCGCGGCTCATCGGCACGATTGCCCGCAAAGAAGGCTTGCGCCATTTCGATGCACCCGCTGTCGCCCGTGTTATCGAGCGCAGCGCGCGGGTGGTGGAAGATGCGGAGCGGTTATCCATCCGTATGCAATCGGTGGCAGATTTGGTGCGTGAGTCGGATTATTGGGCGGCGGAAGCGGGACACGATGTGGTGAGCCGCGACGATGTACAAAAAGCCATTGAAATGCAGATTTACCGCGTCAGCCGCATTAAAGAGCGAATGCAGGAGCAAATTCTGCGCGGCACGTTTTTAATCGATACCGACGGCGCGCAGGTGGGGCAAATTAACGGGTTGTCGGTCATCAATATGGGGAATTACGAATTTGGCAAACCGACCCGCATCACGGCGCGGGTGCGGCTTGGCAGGGGGAATATCATCGATATTGAACGCGAAGTGAAACTGGGTGGTCCGCTGCACACCAAAGGTGTGCTGATTTTGGCGGGCTTTTTGGGGGCGCGATTCATTCCCGACCGCCCGCTGTCACTTTCGGCGAGTTTGGTGTTTGAGCAGTCTTATGGCGAGGTGGACGGCGACAGCGCGTCGTCGGCGGAACTTTATGCGCTGCTGTCGGCGCTGGCGAATGTGCCCATCAAGCAATCGCTGGCGGTTACCGGCTCGGTGAATCAGATGGGGCAGGTGCAAGCCATCGGTGGGGTGAATGAGAAAATCGAAGGGTTTTTTGATGTGTGTGCGGCACGCGGGCTGACGGGTGAGCAGGGGGTGCTCATCCCCAAATCGAACAGACCGCATTTGATGCTGCGGCAGGATGTGGTGGATGCGGTTTCGGCGGGGAAATTCCACATTTATGCGGTGGAGACGGTGGATGAAGGCATTGAAATTTTAACGGGGATGCCCGCCGGAGAGCGCGGCGCGGATGGGGTGTTCCCCGAAAATACCATCAACCGGAAGGTAGAAGACCGGCTGCTTTCGCTGGCGCGGCAAATGAAATCGTTCAATCGCCCGGCGAAGGATGGGGGTAACAAGAAGTAGGGAGCAGGAAGTAAGGAGCAGGGGATTTCCCCCTGCTTCATACTCCTTGCTTCATACACTACCCGTACAGCACATCGAAAAAGCCGATTTCCAACAATAGCGCGCCGACGAGCAGCAGTGTTTGGTTGTCTTCCAAATCTCTTTTCACGGTGGGAAACGCGGGGAGCACTTCATCTTCCTCACTGCCGAACCAGCGCAGTGTGCTCTGGGCGTTCACTTTGGTGGTCACATCGGCGACTTTCTCGCCGAAAAAGCCGATGGGATACGGTTTGCCGTTCACGTCCCCTTCGGGGCGTTCCATACTGCCGAGCAACTGTCCCTGCGGACCGAGAATCCGCTGGCGGGTGTAATCGAGCACGCCGACCGGATTGCCGTCCCACTGCACACCGGCGCGTCCCTGCGTGATGATAATTTCCATTTTGCCGTATTTTGTTTCGGCGGCGATGGTTCCCGTTTGCGGGTTGAAGGCTTGGCTGTTAAACGCGATGAGCGGAATTTCGGTATCGTGCAGATGCAAAATGACACCGCGCCGCTGTCCGTTGCTGGTTGTGCCTTTAAACGTGTTCGACAGGTCGTTCAATTCAAAATCGGCGAGTTTTCCGCGCTGTTCTGCCAAATAGGCTTCAATATCCTCCACCGGAGTGGGAACCATAGTGGGTTGCTGTGTTGCCAGCCGCTCTGCCACAGACGGGGTGGAATCAGAAATATTCTCGGCGGGGAGCGTTTCGGGGAGGCTGCCGCCATTGTCATTCGATTTGCGCAGCACTATCAATGCGGCGATTGCTGTGCCGAGCACAATTAAAATCGCCAACACGGCAACAACGAGTAGAAAAAGTGTCTCAAAGCCCATAGGTATCTCCAATGTCTGTATGAAAACCAAATACTATGTCAATTATACCATAACTATGCAAGCCTTAACAACCTTATGTTTGCTCTTGCGGACGATAATCAGTAAAATTGAAAAACAACCATACAAAAGGGAGAATGTACAACGATGTTAATCATAAATGGAACCGTACTGACCTTTGGCAAAGATAAACGAGTGTTGCCCGGCGGCGCAGTATATTTTGAGGGCGACACAATTATGGATGTCGGCTTTACCAGCGAACTGACCGCCAAATATCCCGATGCCGAAACGCTCGACGCGGACGGGAAAATTATTATGCCCGGTTTGGTGTGCGCTCACACCCACTTTTACGGCGCATTCGCGCGCGGCATGGCAATTCCCGGCACACCGCCGACCAATTTTGTCGAGATTCTGGAAAAACTGTGGTGGAAAATTGACCTCGCGCTGACACTGGAAGATAGCAAAGCGAGCGCGCAGGTCGCACTGGTGGATGCCATTCGGCACGGAACCACCACCCTGATTGACCATCACGCCAGCCCCGCCGCCATTGACGGCTCACTCGATGCGGTGGCGGAAGCGGTGCTGGAAAGCGGTCTGCGCGCCAGCCTGTGTTATGAAGTGACCGACCGCAACGGCACGGCGGGCGCAGATGCTGGTATCGCCGAGAATGTGCGCTGGCTGAAAAAAGTGCGCGATATGCGCGCGCGCGGCGAATCGGGCGCGGAGCAGTTGGGCGCATCGTTCGGGCTGCACGCCAGTCTCACCCTGTCGGATGAAACGCTGGCGAAATGCGTCGCCGCCGCCGAAGGGCTGGACACCGGCTTCCACATCCATCTGGCGGAAGATAAAGCCGATGAGCAGGACAGTTTGCAAAAATACAATATGCGCACCGCCGAGCGGCTGGAAAGTCGTGGCATTCTGGGCGAAAAAACCATCGTGGCGCACGCCATTCACGTGGATGAATTCGAGATGGGCGCGCTGAAACTCAGCGGCACAAAAGTTACCCACCAACCGCGCAGCAATATGAACAACGCCGTCGGGGTGGCAAAAGTGGAACGGATGCTGGAAAAAGGCATCACCGTCGGGCTGGGCAATGACGGGTTCAGTAACAATATGTTCACCGAAATGGCGTTCACCTATCTTTTGCACAAAAGTCATCAGGGCAATCCGCAAGCGATGGGCGGCAACACCGTGATGGAACTGGCATTTGAAAATAACGCCAAAATCGCCGAGATTTTCTTCCCGAAACCCGTCGCCGCGCTGGAACCGGGCGCGTATGCCGACATCATCCTGCTGGATTACTACCCCTTCACCTACATTACCGATGGCAATTACCCGTGGCACATCATTTTCGGTATGGACGGCAGTCGGGTGACACACACCATCGCCGGTGGAAAAATGCTGATGAAAGACCGCGAATTGCTCTATCTGGATGAAAAAGCCATCGCCGCCCACGCGCGGGAACTGTCCGTAAAAGTGTGGGAAAAAGTTTCGGAAATGTAAATGATTCGACGACGCGACAATCCGACCACCCTCATCACCCAAACCGCGCACGGATGGCTGGCGGGGCAGTTGGCGGCACACTGGGGCAACGACCGTTTCCGTCTGCCGATTGACCCGCACGAAATGATGCTGACTGCCGCCAATCACGACCAGGGGTGGTGGCAGTGGGAACAGCAGCCCACCGTCAATGCCCACCACCGCCCCACTGATTTTTTGGAAATGCCGGTGGATGACCATTTGGCAATCTGGCGGCGCAGTATCGCCTGTGTGGAAAGCCAAACGCGGTATGGCGCACTGCTGGTCAGCCGCCACGCCCGTTTTCTCAACGAGCGGCGGGTGGCTGCCCGGCGCGATACCCATCCCGATTGGGAGAAACTGACGGCATTTTGCACCGAACAGCGCGAATGGGAATCCGCCCGGTTGGATGAATTGTGGCAAACAGCATTTTTCGCCCCGTTTTGCGAACCGGTGCGGTACGATGCGGCGTTTCGGCTGTTGCAAGTTTTCGATTGGCTGAGTTTGCTGCTCTGTATGGATGCCGTCAGCGAATCGGCGGTGGCGGATGTGCCGGGGCAATCGCCGGATGAACGGGTGTCCATCACCCTGAAACCGCTGGCGGATGGCGCGCTGACCGTTTCGCCGTGGGTTTTCGGCGAGCCGGAATTTTCGGTGGTGCTGGAAACGCGCCAACTCCCCGCCGAAACTTTCGCCGATGATGGCGACCTGCAAGCAGCATGGCGGGTTGCGCCGCGAGATTTGCGAGTATTCGCGTTCCGAGCGGAGCGCGGGGAAAAATAATGGCGGCATGGTTCATTTGACCGACAATCATCTTGACAGATGACTAAAATAGAACACAGGTTGTACGGATGACGCAGATTTTCACTGATTTTTTTCTTGAAATTCGTGTAATCTGTGGAAATTCGCGACTGAAACCTTCTGTCTGCGTAAATCCTGACATCTAAAATCTGCGTCTATCCGTGTCATCTGTGTTCTACTTAACATATTAGCTGAATAGATTACAAATGGTTATCTGTTACAAGCACTGCCACTTGACGAACCCATCACGCATCACGCATCACGAAAATCGTTGGCAAAAGCGTAAAATTGGTCAAGGTGATTTCGGTGTTAATGAACCATGCCATAATATACACACTAAGGGGGTGTTTTGATGTCCAAAAAGAAAAAGAAAAAATCACCGACAACCCCATCGCCGCCAAAACCCAAAAAGATGAGCCGCAAAGCGTATGAACGGGAATTGGCTCGTTTGCAGACAGAGTTGGTCAAATTGCAGGAGTGGATTCGGCACGAAGGGCTGAAGGTGGTGGTCATTTTTGAAGGGCGCGATGCCGCCGGAAAAGGGGGTGTCATCAAACGCATTACCCAGCGACTGAACCCCCGTGTGGCGCGGGTGGTGGCGCTGGGCACGCCCACCGAGCGCGAAAAAACGCAGTGGTATTTTCAGCGGTATGTGCCGCATTTGCCCGCCGCCGGAGAAATGGTGCTATTCGACCGCAGTTGGTATAACCGCGCCGGTGTCGAACGGGTGATGGGTTTTTGCACCGATGAAGAATATCGTGAGTTTATGCGCTCGTGCCCGGAGTTTGAGCGTATGCTGGTGCGCTCCGGCATCATTCTCATCAAATACTGGTTTTCCGTCAGCGATGAAGAGCAGGAACGGCGATTTCAGGCGCGGCTCACCGACCCCACCAAACGCTGGAAACTCAGCCCGATGGATTTGGAATCGCGGGCACGGTGGGTGGAGTATTCCCGCGCGAAAGATGAGATGTTCAAATATACCGATATCAAACAAGCGCCGTGGTATGTGGTCAATGCAGATGTGAAACGG
>JALVZI010000550.1 GCA_027022125.1 Anaerolineae bacterium
CCAGCACGGTGGTGGGACACACATCGGGGCAAAAAGTGTACCCAAAATAGATAAGGGTTATATCGCCGTGCAAATCGCTGAGGTGGAAAGGCTTTTCCGTCTGCGCAGAACGGAGCGAAAAATCGGGAATCGGCTGCGGGGGGTCGTATACCGTGCCTTTATATTCATATCCGCCGCACGCCGTCAGCAGCGCCGCCGCCAAAAACAGCATTCCCAAAATAACATACCATCGTTTCATCTGCCGGCTCCATTATTTGAAATTGTGCGACCACCGTTGCGCCATGTTAACGCTTTGCCGATTGCCGCTTGAATCTCTGCGGAAACAAACGGTTTCATCACCAGCAGAAAATCGGGCTTTTGCCGAATTTCTTCCATCGTCTGCGCGTCGGTGTACGCGGTGACAAACACCACCGGAATGCCCGCTTCCATCTCGATAACCCGCGCCGCTTCCATACCGGTCATATCGCTTTTCAACCGCAAATCCATCAGTACCACATCCGGTTTGTGTTTCCGCGCCAATTCGATTGCCTCTTCGCCGGTATCGGCAACCCCGGCAACCGTATAACCCATCTCTTCCAACCGGAATGAGAGATCCATCACAACAATGCTTTCATCTTCCACAATCAAAATTGATGGCGGTGATTTTCGTTCCGATGTGCTCATACGGTTTTTGCTCCTCTTCAACTTGCCCGTATTTTCGTAAAAATTACAGCACGAACACCATCCCCATTATACCATAACTTTTGCCATACAAATAACTATTTGCTACCATACTTTTTATGAACTCGACAAAAGCCACCGCACCCGGAAAAATCATCCTGTTCGGCGAGCATTCGGTGGTGTATGGACAGCCTGCCATCGCCGTGCCGGTTTCGCAGGTGCAGGCGACATGCACCGTGCGGGAAAACCCGGCGGGGGACGGGATACTGCTCATCGCCCCCGATATTGACCGCCGCGAATACCTTTCGGCGGCAGGCGACGGCGACCCGCTGGCGCTGGCAGTGCGCCGCACGCTGGATGCACTCGGTGCGGGTGCGCCCCCGCTGGAAATCACTGTCACTTCCACCATTCCGATTGCCTGCGGGCTGGGCAGTGGCGCGGCAATTTCCGCCGCCATCATCCGTGCGCTGGGCGCGTTTTTCCGCCATCCGTTTGAACCGCAACAGGTGTCGGACATCGCTTTTGAAGTGGAGAAAATCTATCACGGCACGCCATCGGGCATTGATAACACGGTGGTAGCATTTGCCCAACCGATTTTTTTCGTCAAAGGACAACCCATCGAGCGGTTGACGGTCGGTGCGCCGCTGACATTCATCATCGGCGATACGGGCATCAAAAGCCCGACCTATAAAGTTGTGGGCGATTTGCGTGCCCGCCGCAGCGAAAATCCGGCGGTTTATGACTCGACTTTCGCCCGGATGGGGGCGCTGGCACAGGAAGCACGCTCGGCAATTGAGCGCGGGGATGCGGTCTCGGTGGGGCGGTTGATGGGGGAAAATCACGCTATTCTACGCGAGTTGGGTATTTCGCACCCGCTGCTGGACGCGCTGGTCGGCGCGGCGATGGATGCGGGCGCACTCGGCGCGAAATTGTCGGGTGCGGGCTGGGGCGGCAATATGATTGCGCTGGCAACCCCCGCCACCGCGAGCGCCATCGGTGCGGCGTTGACGGCGGCGGGCGCGGTGCGGGTCATCGAAACGGTAGTGCGATGACATTGACAATTGTGCTGTTTTGAGTATGATATGGGCAATTGGGACCGGTGGCGGAATAGGCAGACGCAGAGGACTTAAAATCCTCTGTCCGCAAGGACGTGTGGGTTCGAGTCCCACCCGGTCCACCAGAAACTCGCTGCTATCACAGCGGGTTTTCTTTTTTGGGAGGGACACCCCCCGATGCCCCCCGCCGTTGTTGCACAACGGTCGTGTGGGTTCGAGTCCCACCCGGTTCATCAGAAACTCGCTGTGATAGC
>JALVZI010000551.1 GCA_027022125.1 Anaerolineae bacterium
CAGACCCGCTGCCGTTGAACAGCCAAATGAACGGCTTGAAAATTATCTGCGACCAGCGCACCGGCAGGGCGGTGAGCATCGCCGTTTCTTCCGGGCGCTGCACGGTGATGGCTTTGGGCAGCAGTTCGCCGGTAACCACTTGCAGCATGGTCAGCAGGATGAGCACACCGGTGGTGGCGATGGATTCTGCGGCGGGTTGCGCCCAGTTGCCCCACGCCGCCAGTGTCGGCGCCAGCAGATGCGCCACGGTATTTTGTCCGTATGCGCCCAGCACCAGCGATGATGCGGTGATGCCCAGTTGGCAGGTGGCAATATACGTGTCGAGTTTGTGGGGGTCGGCTTTTATCGGCGCGAGGATTTTTGCCGCGGTGTTGCCTTCGTTTGCCAGTTGTTGCAACCGCGTTTTTCGCGCGCGGATGGCGGAAAATTCACCCGCCACATACAGCGCATTGATAAAAATTATGAGGGCAATGGTTGCCGTAACAATTATGATGGTGGACATAGTTTTGGTTGGTGGTTCAAAGTTTTTGGTTCAAGGTTTCAAGGTAGCAGGGTTGCAATCAGTCCAAAGTTTCAAGTCCAAAGTCCAAAGTCGCAGGGTTGCAGAGTCGCAGGGTTGCAAGTCTCACACATCACGTTTCACGCATCACGCAATACGAGTCAGCGATTCAACGATTCAACGAGTCAGCGATTCAGCGAATGACCAATGACAAATGACTACTTTTTCAAATAATCCAGCGGATTCATTCGCTGGCGGTTTTCGCGCACTTCAAAATGGACGTGCGGTCCGGTGGAGTTGCCGGTGCTGCCCACCGCGCCGATGGGCTGTCCGCGTGTGACGGTATCGCCGCTGGAAACGAGCGTGCCTTTCAGGTGGGCGTACAGCGTTTGCATCCCGTTGCCGTGGTCGATGATAACGGTGAACCCGTACCCCGTGCGCGCCCACTGAGCGTGAATGACCGTGCCATCGGCGGCGGCATACACGGTGGAACCGTACGGCGCGCCGATGTCAATTGCCAGATGTTTGCCGGGAATGTATCCCTGTGTCACCACGCCGCGCAGGGGCCACGCCAGCGGATAATCTTCATCCAAATCGGGGGGCGGGGCGGGAGCGATGTTTTTTCGCCCGTTGGGAATGATGAGTTTTTGCCCCGGTTTCAGGGTGTATGGTTCGGAAAGTTGGTTGGGGGGGTAATTGGTGATGTCCGCCTCTGCCACGCCGAAAGTTTCGGCGATTTTGGCGACGGTGTCGCCCGGCTGCACGGTGTAATATGCGCCGATAACCGGCAGAATGACCAGTTCCGCCCCCGGCGACAGCAAATCGGGGTTATGTTCCAGCGACGGATTCGACCAGCGCAGAGTGTCCACATCCAACCCGAATTGGGTGGCGATGCCCCACAGCGTGTCGCCTGATTGCACGGTGTATGTTTCCACCGCCGTGCGCCCCATAATGCCCGACCAGCCGGGGTCGGGGTGTTCGGCTTCCGCCAAATAGAGGTCGGCGGTCAATGCCGGGGTGGTATCGGTGTTGACCACCGCCGAATAAACCAAACTCACGCCGTTGGCATCGGGGGCGGGAGGCGTGTCGGGGGTTGTTTCGGCGGGAATAGCGGTGGCGGTCGGGGCGAATGCCGCCACGGTGTTATCGGTGGGGTTTGAAGTGCTCTGTTTCCACCACAGAAAAACCAGCCCCAGCACGACTATCAGCAAAATTGCCGCAAATCGTGCGGGACCGGAACTAGGTTCAGGTTCTAACGATAATCCCATAAAAATTGAATGCCTACTGCACAGGTCTTTTTTTGCTTCGCCGAGTGAGCCACTGACGAATGCCGTATTTTACCATATCGTGCTGTTTTACCATAATCACGGTGGTCAATGCTTCCTCGGCGATGCGCTGCGGGATGGAACCGAAAAAGGTTTGTTCCAGCAACCCTTCATTCGATGCGCCGATGATGATTTGGTCGAAATCGGCGGCGTAATCCAAAATGCCTTTTACCACATCTTCCGCTTGAATGATTTCGAGCGTGAACGGCAAATCATCGGGCAAATCGAGCGAGTTCAGAATTTCGCGGCGGCGTGTTTCGACTGCGTCCGGGTCGCTCAAATCCATCCCGCGGGCAATGTTCAGCACGACAACTTTTACCGGATTGCCGTGCTGCGCTTCCAGCGCTTCCGATTCGATGATTGCCAGTTGCAGCGCCAGCCGCGCGTGCGGACCGCCCGCCGCCGGAACCAGAATGCTCTGCGGCGCGCGGTGGTGTCGGTGGTGCACCACCGCCAAATCGCAGGGTGGATTTTTTGAGATGAGCCGGATGATTGTGCCGAACGCCTCTTTTTCGTGCGCGGTGTGCGCGGGCCAGCCGAGAATCATCAAATTGGCGTTTCGCTCACGGGCAGCGCCGATGATGGAATCGCCAATATCGCGCCCGATGCGAATCATTGTGCGCACCGGCACATTATATTTCTGCCCGATGGCGATAACTTCTTCCAGAATCGGTCGTCCCTGTTGCAGGAATTTTCTGCCGTCAACCGCGCTTAACTGGTGGGGCATATAAACCACGTGCAGCCCGAAAAGTTCGCCGTCGTTGGCGCGGGCGAACAGCGCGCCCAGTTCCGCCAATTCCGGTACCATAGCCACATTCGCCACGGGAACCAGCACCGAGTATTCTTTGGTGGCGATGGTTTCTTCCATCAAAATGATGTCTTCATCTTTGGCGGCTTCAATCTTGCCGCCGTGCCGATTGTACACAAAAATGCCGATAATGAGCCAGCCGATGGTCACTGCCCACGCGATGGGACTCAATCCAAACAGATGAACCGCCAGCCCCAACTGAATCAGAATGGTGAAATATTGCAGATACGGCACAAACGGCACACGGAACGGGCGCTCCAAATCGGGATACATCTTCCGCATCCGAATCATCGCAAAGTTGACCAGCAGGAAAAGCAGCAGGAAAGTGATGGACGCGCTGGAAGCCACATCGGTGATGGGGAAGACCACCGCCATCGTGATGATGAGCGCCCCGCTGAGATAGATTGCCCAGTGCGGCGTTTTGTTTCGCGGATGGATGTGCCCGAAAATGGCGGGCAGGTCGCCGTCGCGCCCCATAGCAAACGAAACGCGACTGCTGGAAAAAATGGTGGCGTTCAGCGCGGAAGTGGTGGATGCCAGCCCGCCGAGCACCATTATCAGCGCACCGTATGGCATAATGTTCCGCGCGGTTTCAATCATTGCCCGCTCGGCGTTTTCTCCCAGATATTGCCAGTTGGGCACGCCGGTGTTCTGCACCACCGCGCCCACCGCCACAGATGCCACCGCCAAATAGATGACCACCACCACCGCGATAGACAGAAAAATGGCGCGGGGGATATTCCGCACGGGGTTTTTCACTTCTTCCGCACTTTGGATGATAACTTCATAACCCTCGAATGCCACAAACGTCAGTCCCATTGCCAGCAGCACGCCGTTCCATCCGTGCGGCAGAGGGCTGGGGTCGCGCAGAAAATGGTCAGCCCAATTGGGCAGGTTCAGCATTGCTTTAATGCCGAAAAAGACCAGCGCGGCGAGTACCAGTAGTTTGAATCCGGTGATGAAATTCCCCACTGCGCCCGTTTCGGATGAGCCGCGCACGTTGATGAACATAAAAAACAGCACCGACAGCACGGCGATAACTTTTACCCATACCTCTTCTACCGACAGCCCCCAAAAGGCGGCGCCGGTGGTAATGGGCATTCCGGCAATTTCCAGCAGTTCGGTGAAAAACGTGCCGAACAGCACGGCATACAAACTGCACGCCACCGCGTGCGAAAACCACGAAATCCACCCGGCATAAAACCCGTAAATGCGAGCCAACGCCTCTTTTGCCCACACATAGCCGCCCCCGGCGGCGGGTCGCGCCGCACCGAGTTCGGCGTATGACAGCCCGGTCAGGCTGGTCAGCGCGCCGTTCAGCAGGAATGCCAGCATCAGCCCGATGGGACCCGCTTCACCGGCGGCAAGCCCCGTCAGCCCGAAAATCCCCGCGCCAATCATTGCCCCGACGCCAATCATCGTGATGTCGAATAAATTTAAATTGCGGCTGAGTGTCACTTGAAAACGTTTGTCGGTGGTCATAGTTGGTTACTCGCTGGTTGGTGGTTGGAGATTGGTGATTCGTGATGCGTGAAACGTGATGCGTGAAATCTACAATCCTGCTACCTTGCAACTTTGCTACCCTGAAAGTGAACAGAGGGATAGGGATAGAGATTTGCCATTCGCTGACCGCTGACTGCTGATGGCTGACCGCTATTCGCCCATTCACCTGTTTGCAGATTTGCTCACTCGTTCATTCTACATTATTTTCAGTGGAGCGTCAATCCAGATTCAATTTGAAGCCGTACCCCCGCACGGTGATGATATAATCGTGCTGCGGGTCGAATTGGTGAATGCGCTGCCGCAACCGCCGAATCATCGCGTCGAGCGCGTCATCGGTCACGCCTTCGCTGTTTTCGCCCTGCCACGCCGCCGAAATAATATCGAAGCGGCTGTAAACCCGCCCCGGCTGTTCCGCCAGTGTGGCGAGAATTTTGTATTGCCGGGTGCTCAACGGCGGCGAAACGAGTTGCCCGTTGATATATACCTGCCGTGTGTCGGGGTCAATCCGCAGTCGTTCCACCATTCGACCCGGCAGCGGGGCGGTGGCTTCGCTGTCCACAAAAACCAGTTCCAGCCCCGGCGCAAGTTGGATGCGGTCGCCGTCGGTCAGCGGGCGCGGTTGAAAAACGCGCTGTCCGTTCACAAAAACGCCATTTTTGCTGCCGGCATCTTCCAGCACGAACCCGCTGTTCTTTCGCCGCAAAATAGCGTGCACCCGCGAAATCCATCGGCTGGGCAGCGAAACTTGACACGCCGCATCCCTGCCGATTTTAATTTCATCCGCATCGAGCAGCCATTGGTCTTTTATCAATTCCCCATCCTGCCAGATGAGCAGCGCACTGTTTGACAAGTCTTCGTTTGACATATTCACCCCCGTTTGACAGTCTGAATTGAATGGTTTATGCTTCATTTGTCATTTGTCATTTGTCATTTGTCATTTGTCATTTGTCATTTGTCATTTGTCATTTGTCATTTGTCATTTGTCATTTGTTGATTGCCGACTGCTGACCACTGACATTAGACTTTGGACTTGAAACTTTGGACTAACCACCAATCTTGAACCAGAAACTTGAACCCGGCACAATTTTACGCGAGCGATACCGCATTGTGGGCTTAATCGGCTCCGGTGGGATGGGCGCTGTCTATCTGGCAGACGACCTGCGGCTGGAAGGGCGGCGCTGCGCGGTGAAAGAGCAGCGGCTGGAAAACGCCATTTCGCAGGCGGGACGCGAGCAGTTTCGGCAGGAAGCCTCCATTTTGGCGCGGCTCGACCATCCCGGCTTGCCGAAGGTCAGCGATTATTTTACCGATGAAACCGCCAACCGCGATTATTTGGTGATGGATTATGTGCCCGGTCAAAATTTGGAACAGATTTTAAAACAAACGCGCCGCAAAGGCGAATTTCTGCCGGAAGATACCGTGCGCAGTTGGATGGTGCAATTGTGCGATGTGCTCGGCTATTTGCATTCGCGGCAACCGGTGGTGCTCCACCGCGATATAAAACCGGCAAACATCAAACTGACCCCCGAAAACCGCCTGAAACTGGTCGATTTCGGGTTGGCAAAACCACTCGACCCCACCGACCCGCGCACCATCACCGGTTTGCAGGGGGTGGGCAGTTTGCCGTACACCCCGCTGGAACAATATGTGGATTATCTGGGGCACACCGATGCCCGCACCGATTTGTATGCGCTCGGCGCGACGTGCTACCATTTGGCAACCGGCGAAACTCCGCCCAGCGCCAACGACCGTTTTTTGAACCCCGATGCGCTCATCCCACCGCAAAAAATCAATCCCGCGCTATCCGGCGGTTTTTGCCGCGCCATTCTGTGGGCGATGGCACTGCATCCCAAAGACCGACCGCCATCGGTGGCGGTGTGGCAATCTGCCATCGCCGGCGATGCGCCCGTGCCCCATCCGGCGGTGGAAATTCCCGCCGCGGAAGTACCGTTTTCGGTGCGATTGCGCCAAAATGCGCCGCTGATTGCCATCGCCGCGCTGCTGCTGGTGTGGGCGGTGTGGCTCACCTTCGGCGGTTGATTGACTGACGGATTGTGTATTTTCGACCATATCGAGTCAAGAACACCTTCACGTTTGGTAACTCGTAGGGGCGGCTCGCGAGCCGCCCCTACCCCCGCCCCTTTCGTAGAGACGCCCAATTTGGGTGTCTCTACGAAATACGCAACACGTTTACCACAGACAAATATCGGTAAAACGCAAAAACCTCTTCCCTGAACAGCAACAAAAAATCTGTGAAAATCTGTGTGAATCTGTGGACTATTTTTACCGTGTTCCATTCTGCTGCCGGTGTGGGCGGTGTGGCTCACCTTCGGCGGTTGATGGCGGTTGCCGAAAAACCGAACCCCGCGGCGGCTATCAGCGCACCGACCAGCATCAGCCCAGTGAAGATGGCGCGCAGCCCCGCCACCGACATTTCCGGCGAGAGCCAATCCCCAAAATTGAGCCAGCCCATTCCCACAGCGATATAAATTGCCATACTGCCCAAAATTGCCCCCAACGCCCAGCGCAGAATATCGAGCGGAACCCGTC
>JALVZI010000552.1 GCA_027022125.1 Anaerolineae bacterium
TTGATTCCCCCGTACTGAAATTCATTCCGAAAATTTCCGCCGCTGGTCAATTTGAGCCACCGCAAAAATGCAAACACCCCGAATGCAACGTCGGGGTGTTTGCGGAGGTGGGATGAAACAGAAAACTGGTGATTGGAAAGGTATGATACGCTATGCCCGTGCAAACGGGTGCGGTTGGGGGTGTCGGCGGGGAGAGGCGAAACGCCGTGTGCTGTGTCGGGTGCGCTGTGCCATCGCAGATGGGGCTTCGATGCGGTCTTGACTCACGATGTCCCACAAGCGTTTTTGCGCGACGGCACGAGTTTCTTTTTCGGAATAACCTAATAATTTTTTCAATAATGCCATAATAGTCTCCTTATGGAGTTGCAATAGTACCGTTGGTTCAAGTACCTTTTTCCTATAACGTTGTGTCCATTATAACAGGAAATAATAAATTGTCAAGTCCTTTTTAAATTTTTTAGTACCGTAGTCCTGAAAGGGGATGGAATATGCAATCAGCGCTCTATAACCCGCAGTTGGAAGGTAATCCATTCTTTTGGCAGGGCGGAGAAACCGGTATTTTGCTGTTTCACGGATTGACCGCCACCCCCGCCGAAGTTATCCCGCTGGCGAAATTTTTGCACGGGCAGGGGTACACTGTGGCGGGACCTCTGCTGCCCGGACACGGCACAACCCCCGATGACCTGAATCGCGTCCACTGGCGGGAATGGACGGACACCGCCGAAAATTCCTTCCGGCATTTGGCAGACACGTGTCGCACGGTGGTGGTCGGCGGCGAATCGACCGGCGCGCTGCTGGCGCTGTATCTTGCCGCCCGCCATACCGAAATTGCGGCGGTGCTGGCGTATGCCCCCGCCATCCAACTGGCATTGAGCCGCTGGGATGTGCTGAAAACCTACTTTTTCGCGCCGTTCATTCGCGCCGTGCCGAAACCCGGTTTGGGTGATTCCGGTTCAGATTTGTGGCAAGGGTATCCTGTTAACCCACTGAAAGGCGTGATTCAGTTGTTCAAATTGCAGAAAGTCATTCGGAGAATGCTGGGGCAAGTTTCTCAGCCGCTGTTGGTTGTGGAAGGGGCAAACGACAAAACAATTTCGCCGGACAGTGCCGAAATTATTGCGCAATATGTGGCGTCGCGGGAGATTGAGCGGCATATGATGCCCGCTTCCGGGCATGTGGTTTTGTTGGATAGCGAGCGCGAGCAGGTATTTGCCATCACCCTGAAATTTTTGGCGCGAGTTTTGCCGTCAGGGTGAAAGCGGCAGCCCCAGCCATTGCAGAATTACCACAATCAGCGGGGCGATGAATAGCGCGGGCAGGAAATTTCCCACCCGAATGCGTTTGATGTCCAGTAGCAGCAATCCGATGCCCATAATGAGCACGCCGCCGGTGGCGCTCAACTCGATGACGGCGGGAGTTTCGGCGGAAATATGGGTTAAACTTGCCCCGAAAAAATGTGCCAGCAGACTCAATCCGCCCTGATAGACCAGCACGGTGACGGTGGAAAAGAGCACGCCCACCCCCAGCGACGCGCCAAACGCCAGCGATGCGAAACCATCGAGCATACTTTTTACCGCCAGCGGCTGATAGTTGCCGGTCAGCCCGTCCAAAATTGAACCGACGATGGTCAGCGGTCCCACACAGAAAATCAGGCTGGAGGTGACAAACGCCCGCGTGAGTGATTTGGCGGGCGTGGTGTCACCCGCCGGTTGAAACCGGTTTTCCAGCCAACGCCCCACGGCTTCCAACCCGTCTTCGATGCGCCACCATTCACCCAGCACGCCGCCGAACAGCACACTGCCCATCACAATCAGCACGTTTTGGGTGGTCATCGCCATACTGATGCCCACCAGCAGCGTTACCAGCCCCAGCCCGTGCATCACCGTCTCGCGGATTTTTTCCGAAAGTCGGTGTCCCAGCAGCAAGCCCAGCGTGCCGCCCAAAAATATCGCAATAACGTTGATG
>JALVZI010000553.1 GCA_027022125.1 Anaerolineae bacterium
CACGGGCACGAAGACCATATCGGCGCGCTGCCCTACCTGCTGAAAACCGTGCAAGCACCCATTTACGCAACCCAATTAACCATCGGGTTGATAGATGTAAAATTGCAGAAAAACGATATGGCAGGGGCAACCGTCCTCAACGTGATAAAACCGAACCAACCGTTCAACATCGGCGGGGTGTTCGAGGTGGAAGCCTTTCACGTGTGCCACTCTATTCCCGATGCGGTCGGGTTTGCCATCCGCACACCGGTGGGCATGATTGTTCACTCCGGCGATTTCAAATTCGATTATACTCCCGCGTGGGGCGAGCCGCCCGATTTTGCCAAACTGGCGCAACTGGGCAAAGAAGGGGTG
This sequence comes from Anaerolineae bacterium, assembly GCA_027022125.1. GTDB lineage: Bacteria > Chloroflexota > Anaerolineae > 4572-78 > 4572-78 > JANTHQ01. The sequence continues at coordinate 355 of JALVZI010000553.1, forward strand.
CTGGTATTGATGTCTGACAGCACAAATGCCAACAATCCCGGTTTTACCCCGTCTGAACAAACCGTCACCGAAGGGCTTGACCGCGTATTTTCAAAAGCGCCGGGCAGAGTCATTGTGGCGACATTCGGGTCGCTCATCTCTCGGGTGCAGCAGGTGATAGAAATTGCCGCCAAACACAATCGGGTGGTGGTGGTGAACGGGCGCAGTTTGGCAGAAAGTGTCGAGCGGGCGCAGGAACTGGGCTATTTGAAAATTCCGCGCGGCGTGCTGATTTCTTTAAACGAAATGAAAAAATATAAAGACAATCAAATCACCATTATTGCTACCGGCAGTCAGGGCGAAGCCAGCGCGGCGCTCGGACGGATGGCGACGGGACAGCACCGGCAGATAAAAATCAAACGCGGCGATACCGTCGTGCTGTCGTCGCGCATTATTCCCGGCAACGAAATTGTGGTCAATCGCGCCATCAACCGCCTGTTTCAGCGCGGTGCGAAAGTGGTTTCGGGGCGCGGCAGCAATGTGCATGTCAGCGGGCACGCCAGTCAGGAAGAATTAAAACTGCTGCTGCATCTGTTAAAACCGAAATTCTTTCTGCCCGTTCACGGCGAATTGCAGCATCTGCACGCGCACGCCGATTTGGCGGTGAGTCAGGGCATTCCGGAAGAAAATATCACCATTATGGAAAACGGTATGGTTGCCGAAGTGACGCCCAAAGCCTTAACCGTCACCGAGCGCATTCCCGGCGGGTATGTGTTTGTGGACGGCAAAAATATCGGCGATGTGGGGCGGGTGGTGCTGCGCGACCGTGAAATGCTTTCGCAGAACGGGTTTATTTTGGCGGTGGTGCATATCAACCGCGAAGACGGGCAGCCAATCGCCCGCCCGGAAATTATTTCGCGCGGGTTCATTTACATCCGCGAAAGCGGCGATTTAATTTCGCGTGCGGAAGAAGTGGTGATGAAAGCCCTGCCGGCGAAAAAACCGTATGATGCGGTGCGAAAGGCGCTTTCGGATTTTGTGGATAAAGAAACCGGTCGCCAGCCGATGGTTCTGCCGGTGATTATAGAAGATTGAAACGTGATGCGTGAAACGTGATGCGTGAAACGTGATGCGTGGAAGGATTCGCTGAATCGCTGACTCGTTGACTCGCTGACTCGCTCATTCGCAAATTCGCTCATTCGTGAGACTTGGGACTTGAAACCAGAAACCTTGAACAACCCTGCAACTCTGCTACTTTTTCAGCGAAATATCAATTTTTAACCGCCCCAATACCAGTGTGTCCCCGTCGTCCAGTGGTTCGGGCAGGTATGCCAGCAACCGGTGTCCGTTTAAAATTGTGCCGTTGACGCTGCCCAAATCTTCAACATACACGCGCCCTTCTTTAAAAAGCAATCGGGCGTGTTGCCGAGAAACGCCCTGCTCCAGCCCGTTGGCTTCCGTGAAATCAATTTCGGGATAGATGTTGGCGGTGGGGTCGAGCCGTCCCAGATAGATGGTTTAGGACTTACGCAAAATAGTTGAGATTGGTATAATAGCGGTATGAAAAAGAAACTTACACACTGGGATTATTGTCAATTTTTGTTGGTCAGTCAGGTCAATTACACACAAA
>JALVZI010000554.1 GCA_027022125.1 Anaerolineae bacterium
CGGATGTTGCCGTCGGTGGCACGGGCGTGGCGGTGGGGGGAACGGGTGTCGCCGTCGGTTCGGCTTGCCCGATTTTCACCATACCGATTTCGTCAATCCACACCTGATATATTTGGCTGGGCACGCGCGCCAAATTATTCACCCACACAAAAAGGGTCATCGTGCCAGATTGCGCCGTGGCTTGCACGTGCAATTCAGGAAAAACCAGTTTGTGCGTATGGTCAAACGCCCACACTTCGGGACTCCACACGATATTCGGCGAGTTGGGGTCGGTGCCACCAGTGGGGTCCAGCCCGATTTTTCGCCCCACACCGCCGTCATTTTTATCATACGAATCATACAGAATGAGTTGCACATTGGCATCATAAATGCCGCCGGGCGTGACGGGAATTTGCTGGTACATGCCCGCCGCAAATCCGCCCGCAGATGAAATATATCCGCACGGATGGTTGATGGTATGGCAGCGGTCGCCGTCAACGGTGGTCACATTCGCCGCCCCGGCAATAACAAATGGCGTCCAATTTGCCATTCCGGCATCGAACCCGCAGTTTTGCACCAAATTGTCGGGATATTCCAGACAGTAGCGGGGAAATCCACCCTGCGCGTGTGCCGGCAATACCATCACCGCAAAAAGTAACGCTATAAAAATGATGATTTTTTTGTTATTGGTCATTCGTCATTTGTCATTGGTCATCTGTCATTCGTCATTCGCTATTCGTCACTCGCTATTCGCAGATTCGCCCATTCGCTCATTCGCAGCGTTTTTCTCCCACACCAGCCGCAAGCCTTCCAGTGTGAGCCACGGATTGATGATGTCAATCACGGTGGTTTCGGCGGCGATGGCACGTGCCAGCCCGCCGGTTGCCACCACTTTCATCTCCGCGCCGAGTTCCGCCCGGAAGCGCGCCACCATCCCTTCCACCATACCGACATACCCGTACAACAGCCCGCTTTGAATGGCATGCACGGTATTTTTTCCGATGACGCTCGGCGGGGCGACCAGTTCCACACGCGGCAGTTTGGCAGTGCGCTGAAAAAGCGCGTCGGCGGCAATGCCGATACCGGGCGTGATTGCGCCGCCGAGATAGTCGCCCGCCGCCGACACCGCATCGAAAGTAGTTGCCGTGCCGAAATCCACAATGCAGGCGGGACCGCCATACAGTTGATGCACCGCCAGCGCATCGATGATGCGGTCGGCGCCGACACCGGCGGGATTGTCCACCCGCAGGGTGATGCCGGTATCAACAGCGTGTGTCACCAGCAGCGGGGTTTGGTTAAAATACCGCTCGCACATGCGGGTGTAAATTTTCGCCAGCGGCGGAACCACACTTGCCATACAGATACCTTCGATGGCGCGGGTGGGAATTTCGGCAAATTGCAAAAATCCCAGCACAATCATGCCGTATTCATCGGGCATACGGTCGCGGTCGGTTTTGATGCGCCAGTGATGCACCAGCGATTCGCCGTCATATAGCCCAATCAGGGTGTTGGTGTTGCCAATATCAATCGTCATCAAACTCATCGTCGAGCATTCCTTCCGTTAAAATTTCATCGCCGGGCAGGGTGAAAAAGAAAGTTGTGCCCCGTCCCGGTTCGCTTTCCACCCAAATTTTGCCGCCGTGCGCTTCGATGATATGGCGGGCGATAGCCAATCCCAGCCCGGTGCCGGTATGTTCCGCGACGAATCCATCGCGGGTGCGGGCGGTGTCAATTTTATAAAACCGCTCAAAAACGCGCTGTTGCTGCGCCGCCGACATCCCCACGCCCGTATCTGCCACCGCCAAACAAACCATCCCGGTATCGGCAGTGGGCACGGTTCGCACGGTGATGCCGCCTTTTTCGGTGAATTTTATGGCATTGTGGATGAGATTGGTCAGCACGCGCCCCAGCATACCTTTGTCCGCCAGCACCCGGATTTTCGGCGGCAGGTCAATTTCCAGCGACAGATTTTTTCGCTGTGCCTGATTTTTCAACCGTTTGATGGTCTTTTTTACCTGTTTGGTCAAATTGCAGCGCACCAGTTTCAGCGGCATGCGCCCGCTCTCAATCAGACTCAAATCCATCAATTCCTGATTGATTTGTTCCAAAACTTCCAGTTCATCCAAAATGCGATCGAGCAGCAGCGGCGCCATTTTTTTATCTTTCAGCGCGCCGTTTTGCAGCGTTTCCGCCACCAGTTGGATGCCGGTGATGGGCGTGCGCAAATCGTGTGAAATGTTCGCCACCAAATCGCGGCGGGCGCGCCCCAGCCGCTGCAACTCGCTCACATCGCGCAGCAACAGCATCACCGCAGGAAAAGGGTGTGCTTCCAGTGGGACAACTTTCACCCGCATCACCCGCCCGTTCAGTTCCAACTGCTGAACAATTTCCAATTTGCTGTCGAACACCTGCCGGGTCAGGTCAATCAACGGCGCATCAGATACCCACTGCAGCAGCGATTCATCAGACGGGGTTTCCACACCGAAGATTTTTTTGGCGGCGGGATTGGCATCCAGCACCCGCAGACGGTCATCCACAAAAACGATGGCATCGGTTTGATGCGCCATAATCGCCGCATACCGCGCCGACACCGACGGGGGAGAGAAATTTTTCGCCATTATGCCTCGAAGCGGTAGCCGATACCGCGCACGGTTAAAATGTGTTTCGGGTGAGAGGGGTCTTTTTCGATTTTCTCGCGCAGCCAGCGGATGTGGACATCCACCGTGCGCGTGCCGCCCGTGTAATCGTACCCCCAAACTTTGGTCAGCAGTAAATCTCTGGAAAGCACCGCACCCCGATTGCGCACCAGTTCGGTCAGCAGGTCGAATTCTTTGTGGCTCAAATTCAGCAACTCGCCGTTGCGCAGTGCCCGCCGCGCCACCAAATCGATGGTCAAATCGCCCACCGCCAGCGTGTTGCCGTCGGCGCGGGCACGTTTTCGCCGCAGCGCGACTCGCACGCGCGCCAGCAATTCGCCCAAACTGAACGGTTTGGTGATGTAATCGTCGGCACCGGAATCAAGCCCCACAATTTTGTCCATTTCACCGGAGCGGGCAGTGAGCAGGATTATCGGCGTTTCCACCCCTTCGCGGCGCAAAATGCGGCACACCGAAAGCCCGTCCAGCCCGGGCAGCATCACATCCAGCAAAATCAGGTCGAGGTTTTTTTCGCGTCCCAGTGCCAATCCGTCTTGCCCGTCGCTGGCAGTGGTAACTTTGTAACCTTCGTTTTTCAAATTGTACGATAGCGTTTCCAACAGGGTGTTATCGTCTTCAACCAGTAAAATACGGGTGGTCATAATTTCATCATCCGATACTGTTCATACTGCGTAATTTTTCGTAACCGGTCAGGGTGTCACGGCTTCGCCTGCGGCTCGCAATGCCCTGTACAGCCACACAGATTTTACAATAAAATGTCTTTTTCTTATAATTGCACGGGTTGTTTGCGCTGCAAAAAGTTGTGCGGGCAATTGGACAAAAGAATTGTTTTGGGTTAAACTAGCAAGGTTGAAACGGAACAGCACGTCCGCAGGGGCGTTTGAAGTATTTTGCAATTGCAGGAGGAACCAAAATTGGCTAACATCAAATCGGCGAAAAAACGAGCACGGCAAAATTTGAAACGACGCGCACGCAACCGGTATTATAAAACTACTGCGCGCACGTACATTAAAAAAGCACGCGCTCTGATTGCTGCCGGTGAATTTGAGCAAGCGGAAGAAGTGGTTCGGTTGGCAGAAAAAGCGTTGGATAAAGCCGCGCAAAAAGGCATCATTCACAAAAATAATGCCGCCCGCCGAAAATCACGCTTGCAAATTTACCTGAACCGCGCCAAATCGCAAGCCGCATAATCACGCAATCAACGGTTGCAAAAGCGCCTGCGGGCGCTTTTTTGTTGCCCGTCGCCGCAAAATTCGACAAACGAAATCGGCGGTGCTATAATGGGTCAACTTTGCGGAAAGAAGGAGCGGGCACATGGGAAAAGGTTCACCACAAAATAAATCGGTAACAATTCCCGAATCGGCATCGGCATACATTACCTTCGGCTGGCGATTGCTGATGACCGCCGGATTGCTGGCGCTGGCACTGCTCATTCGCGCCGTGTAACCCCCCGAAAAACAAAACCCTGCCCATCGGCGGCAGGGTTTTTTGATTCGCAGTCAAAACGGTTACGGCACGGTTCATTTTGGCTGACAATTATCTTTACAGATTACCGGCTGTTCCAATGTGGAGCAGGAAGCAAGGAGCAGGAAGTAAGTTGCAAGGTTGCAAGGTAGCAGTGCAGCAGATTTCACGCATCACGCATCACTCATCACGCATCACGTTTCACGTTTCACGCATCACGTTTCACGTTTCACGCATCACGTTTACAAATTCTCTTTCCGGTTTTGCCGGGCAATGGCGACGGTGCGCGCAATTTCCAGCAGACGGTCATACCGGCGATGGTCGCCCGCCGCTTTGAGCCGCTCCGTTTCCGCATCGAGCGTCTCGAAAAACGCATCCGACACCAATCCGTCGCTGATGGTCGCTTCGATAATCTCAATCACTTCCGACTGGTCGAGCGCGTCCAGCACATCCTCAATCCACGCCAGCGTTTCCTCTCGATTCATACCTGCTCCTACTCTTTAAATGGCACTTCCACCACCGTTTCCATAATTTCGGCAGTCATTTCGGCGATTTTTGCCTGCACCGCGCTGACAATTTCCGTCAGCGGGATGATTTCGCTGTCGCGGCTGTCGCGCCGTTTCAACTCCACGCCGCCTTTTTTCAGTGCGCGGTCGCCCACAGTGATGCGCAACGGCAGCCCAATCAGGTCGGCATCGTTGAATTTCACGCCGGGACTGCCGTCACGGTCATCGAACAGCACTTCCACCCCCGCGGCTTGCAGGTCGGCATAAATTTCTTCCGCCGCATTCGATTTTTTGCTCAAATTGACCAAATGCACCTGATACGGCGCGATGGTGATGGGCAAAATCAGCCCGTGTTCATCGTTGTGTTCTTCCGCCACACACGCCAGCAATCGTCCCACGCCGATACCATACGACCCCATGATGACCGGTTTTTCTTTGCCGTCTTTGTCGAGGAATGTCGCGCCGAGCGCATCGGTATAGCGTGTGCCCAGTTTGAAGATATTGCCGATTTCCACGCCGCGACTGGTGTACATCGGTTTGCCGCAGCGGGGGCAGGCGTCGCCATCACCGGCAACGGCGATATCCGCTACCACATCCGCCCGATAATCGCGCCCGTAATTGACATTCAAATAGTGGAAGCCGGTTTCATTCGCGCCCGCCACCAAATTTGGCGATTCGGGAATGGCGTCATCCACCACAATCAGCGCGTTTTTCACGCCGATGGGCGAACCGTAACCCGGTTCCGCGCCGATGGCGACGATTTCTTCATCGTGCGCGGGGCGCAGCGCCTTCGCTTTGACGGCGTTGGCGAGTTTGGTTTCGTTCACATCCATATCGCCGCGCACCACCGCGAACACAAATTTTTCCACATCCTCCGTCCCTTCGGTGATGGTAGCAACCATGAAAACGGCTTTCGCCGTTTTGGCGGTGGGGATATTCAGGAAATTCGCCAAATCCTCGATGGTTTTGGTGTCGGGTGTGGCGATTTTTTCCAGCGGCAACGCATCTTCCGCCGCCGCAGACGGCTTTTGAAATTCCGCAATCTGACGGTTGGCGGTATAGCCGCAGTGGTCGCACAACAGCAGCGTATCTTCGCCGATGGGGGTGAGATACATATATTCGTGCGCCATACTACCGCCCATCATCCCCACATCCGAGCCGACCGCCACCGCGGGCACGCCGCAGCGATTGAAAATGTTGAAATACGCCTGATAGTGGGCGCGATACTGTTTGTCCAGCCCCTCCCAATCCGCATCGAGCGAGTAACTGTCTTTCATGGTAAATTCGCGCACGCGGATGAGTCCGGCGCGGGGACGGGGGTCATCGCGCCATTTGGTTTGAATGTGGTAAATCATCGCCGGCAGTTGGCGGTAACTTTGAATTTCCTTTCGCACCAAATCCGCCACCACCTCTTCGTGGGTCATCGCCAGCACCATATCGCGCCCGTTTTTGTCGAAAAAGCGTCCCATTTCTGAACCGATTTGATACCAGCGACCGGTTTCTTTCCAAATATCGGCGGAATGGACAACCGGCATGGTCACTTCCTGCCCGCCGATGGCGTCCATCTCTTCGCGCATGATATTTTCGATTTTGGTCATGGTTCGGCGTGCCAACGGCAGGTAGCTGAAAATTCCGGCGGCGAGTTGGCGGATGAAGCCGGCTCGCACCAGCAATTTATGGCTGACCACCTCGGCATCGCCGGGCGCATCGCGCAGGGTTTGGCTGAAAAGTTTGCTCATTCGCATGGAAAATCTCCTCCAAAAAGAAACACGCCCCGTTTTTTACGGGGCGGACGTGCCTTAAACGGGTTTCAAACGGCGATAACTATACCATAGCGCAGGCAGATTGTCCAATGCCGGATGGAGGTTACGCCCGATATTTCGTGAATGTCTGCCTAGAATTGAGTTTGAGGCAAACGCCAACTCTAAATTAGGAAGTAGTGCATCATCTAGTCTTAATTGTCGGGCTATTGTCCACTGACAAAAGGTGTAAAAATTGAACCACAGAGGCGCAGAGACACAGAGAAAATAAGGTTTGAGAGCCTGTTATACGG
>JALVZI010000555.1 GCA_027022125.1 Anaerolineae bacterium
CATCAAATGCCTGCCAAATCTCACACCGCGTAACATAAGTTGAATAACCCATGACACTGATGTCTTTCGCCGCTGCGGCATCCACCAAATTTTTGGATTTTCTGTACCCGCCGGAATGTGTTATTTGCCATACACCGGGCACATTTTTATGCGCCGATTGTCTGGCGGAAATAGAACCCATCGCCGAACCGCTGTGCCCCACCTGCGGGTATCCCCTGCCCGCCCCCCACGCCGAATGCCGTCAGTGCCGTCGCTACCCCGTGCGGTGGGTCAGCGCCATCCGCTCGGTGGCACTGTTCACTCCCGGCGTATTACGCGAAGCCATTCATAAATTCAAATACCAAAATATGGAAATTTTGGGAAAATCCCTTGCCCCACTGCTAACAACTTGCTATACTATCAATCAAATGAACGCTCAGGTTATTGTGCCAGTTCCGTTACACAAATCTCGATACAAACAGCGTGGGTACAACCAATCGGAAATTCTGGCGCGCCAACTGTCGACACAACTTGAATTGCCGGTAGATACCACTTCGCTTGTGCGGCATCGGCGCACCAAACCCCAAATGAGCCTGAACGCTACCCAACGGCAATCGAATGTTGCCGGTGCGTTTTTATGTAACGGCAATACAATATCGGGCAAAGCAGTGTTGCTGATTGATGATGTTTGCACCACCGGAGCGACGCTTGATGCATGCGGCGCGGCGCTGAGGCACGCAGGCGCCTCTGTTGTCACCGCGCTGACACTGGCACGAGCCGTATAACGCTTCGGTTAAAAATCCTTACTTCAGAAAGGAGTAATATTATGGCACTGGTTCTTACCGGAAAAAACATGAATCTCTTCGAGGATACCAAAGCCTACGTGGAGAAAAAAGTGAGCAAGTTTGGGCGATTTCTACCCGATATTATTGATACCCGGGTAGAAATTTCCAAAGAAGCCACAAAAAGCAGCCAAGACCGCTTTATCGCCGAAATAACCGTCCAGACCAAACACAAAATTCTCCGCGCCGAAGAACGGAGCCACGACTTACGCATTGCCATCGACAACGCGGTAAACAAGTTGAACAGCCAAATTGCGCGATTGAAAGGCAAACGGAAAACCCGCTGGCAAGCGAAAGAATCCATTCGCACCGAAGACCTGCCGGTGATTTCCGATGATTTTTTAGACCAACTGGAAGAAGAAAATGAGAAAGAGATTGTTCGCGTCAAACAATTTACGATAATCCCGATGGATGAAGAGGAAGCCATCGAACAGATGGAATTGCTGTCGCACGACTTTTTCGTGTTTTACAATGCCAACAGCGGACGCATAAACGTGCTATACAAACGCGCCGATGGCAATTACGGTTTATTAGACCCGGTTGTCGCGTAATTTTATTTGCAAACAAAAAGAGCCGCCGAAAGTTGGCGGCTCTTTTTTAATGCGTCTCTATTCCAAAATCCACGGGTCAAGCGCGCGAGAATAATCCACCAGATTTTCCTCGCCGAACCACAGCGCGATTTCCGCTTTGGCGGTGTCCGTCCCATCAGAAGCGTGAACCAGATTGCGTCCGATTTCCATCCCGAAATCACCGCGAATGGTGCCGGGTGTCGCATCGAGCGGGTTGGTTGCACCCACCACATTTCGCGCCATCTGGATGGCATTCGGACCTTCCAGCACCATTGCCACCACCGGCGACGCGGTAATGTATTCAATCAAACTTTTGAAAAATGGACGTTCTTTGTGCACGGCGTAATGTTCTTCCGCCAAAGAAACGGGCACTTGCAAAAACTTCATAGCAACAATTTTCAAACCATGTTGTTCAAAACGAGAAATAATTTGCCCAACCAGTTGTCGCTGGACGGCATCGGGTTTTAAGATGATGAATGTTCTTTCCACAGTTATGCTCTCCTATTTTGATGGTAGGTTTTTATAACAGATAGCCCAACGGTTGACAAATTTTAGCGTTCTCCATGAAC
>JALVZI010000556.1 GCA_027022125.1 Anaerolineae bacterium
GTTACCGCCAAATACCCCGAACCGCTTTCGCCCGCAGCGGTGAACGCGCTGCTGACAGCGGCGCAAAACACGCGCGCGTCCATCGCCAAACGTGATGTTGCCATTATGCACCTGCTGGCGGATGTCGGCTTGCGCGTAACCGAGATTGTCGAATTGCAGATGGACGATGTGCAGTTCGATTTTCCGGGTGTGCATTTGATGGTTCGCAACGGGCGCGATGCTCGCCGCGTGCCGTTGCCCGATGCGGTTTGCACCGCGCTGAAAGATTGGCTGGTCATTCGCCCGCAATCGGCGAGTTACCCGAATGTGTTTTTGAGCCAGGAAGGGCGACCGATTTCCGCCCGCACCGTGCAGCGCATTGTCCATCGCTGTGCCCGCGAAGCGGGTCTCGCCGGTGTAACGCCGCAATTGCTGCGCCGCACGTATGCTCGCCGTTTGTGGGAGCAATCGGGAGACATCGAGTTGGTGCGGGAGCGGCTGGGGCATCAACACAGCAGCATCACCGCCCAATACTTGGGCGTGGCGGGGTCAATGAACAATGGATAATGAATAATGAACAATGGGTTACGTGAAAGGGATAGGGATTCGCTGAATCGTTGAATCGCTCATTCACCCATTCGCTCATTCAGTACATATCTCTCAGGAGGTTTATTTTGGAAGTAAAAGATTTTAGTGCGCTTCGTATTCGATTGGCATCCCCGGAAGTGATTCGCAGTTGGTCATACGGTGAAGTGACCAAACCCGAAACCATCAACTACCGGCGGCTGCGCCCGGAAAAAGACGGGCTTTTCTGCGAAGTAATTTTTGGTCCCACCAAAGATTACCAGTGCTATTGCGGAAAGTACAAACAAATTCGATACAAAGGCATCACCTGTGAAAAATGTGGAGTGCTGGTGACGCGCTCTTCCGTTCGCCGCGAACGGATGGGGCACATCGAACTCGCCGCGCCGGTGGCGCACATTTGGTACACCCGCCGTGTGCCGTCGTATCTCGGATTGCTGCTCGATATTTCGCGCCGCAATCTCGACCGGGTGCTCTATTTTGCCCAATATGTGGTCATCCGCGTGGATGAGCAGGCTCGCCAGCGCGCGCTGCGGAAACTGGATGAGGAAGTAACCCGCGAGCGCACCCGGTTGGAGCAACTGGTGCAGGATGAAACCGACACCGAACGCACCGAGTTGGATGACCAGATTACCGCTCTGCGCGAGCGTGAGCAGGGGCTGGTCGCCGCGATGGATGAAAAACAGTCCAAAGCGGTAGAAGAGGTGATGCACGCCGCGCAGGCGCACCAAAAATATCTGGAAGACAATCAGGGCAAAAAAGCCACCGATGACATCGCCCTGCCCGGTTCGGCGAATTTGGTCGTCACCAAAGGCGAAGTGATTTCCGCCGAACACCTGACCCGGTTGAACACGCTGGTGGATGCGCGGCTCGACGAAATCAAATCGCAAATTGAAGATGAATTGGTGCGCGAACGCGGGGAAATTGAAAAGAATATTGACCAACTCCGCCACCAGATTGATGCCAAATTGGAAGCCTCGCGCGAAGGGATTGACCAAGAGTTAACCCAACTCATCTCTCGTGTGGAAGAACAGCGGCAGGAATTGCTCAGTATTCAGCCGATGCAGTTTTTGAACGAGTTGCAATACCGCGAGTTGGAAGAACGCTGGGGCAATGTGTTCGATGCGGGTATGGGCGCCGAAGCGCTGTACGAAATTTGCAAAGATATTGACCTGCAAAAAATGGTGGACGAATTGCACACCGAAATTCGCACCACCCGCTCGAAACAGAAACTGAAAAAAGCCATCAAACGCCTGAAAGTGGCGGAAAGTTTGCTGCGCAGCGGCAATCGCCCCGAATGGATGATTCTCACCGTGCTGCCGGTCATCCCCCCCGATTTGCGCCCGATGGTGCAGTTGGACGGCGGACGTTTTGCCACCAGCGACCTGAACGACCTCTATCGCCGGGTGATAAACCGCAACAACCGTTTGAAACGCCTGCTCGATTTGGGCGCGCCCGATGTGATTGTCCGCAATGAAAAACGGATGCTGCAAGAGGCGGTTGACTCGCTGATTGATAACAGCAATCGGGGCAAAGCGGTATCGTCGCGCGGTCGCCGCGAACTGAAAAGCCTCAGCGATATGCTCAAAGGCAAGCAGGGACGTTTCCGCCGCAATCTGCTCGGTAAACGTGTGGACTATTCCGGGCGTTCGGTGATTGTGGTGGGTCCCGATTTGGAACTGCACCAAGCCGGTCTGCCGAAAGAAATGGCGCTGGAACTCTTCCGCCCGTTCGTTATTCAAAAACTGGTGGAATACAATTACGCCAACAACGTCAAAGGCGCAAAACGATTTTTGGAACAGCGCAAGCCGGAAGTATGGGAAGTGTTGGAAGAAGTCATCCAAACGCGCCCCATCATGCTCAACCGCGCTCCGACACTGCACCGGCTCGGTATTCAGGCGTTTGAACCGCTGCTGGTGGAAGGGAGCGCCATCCATCTGCATCCGCTGGTCTGCTCTGCCTTTAACGCCGACTTTGACGGCGACCAGATGGCAGTCCACGTGCCGCTCAGCGATAGCGCGGTGCAGGAAGCCCGCGAATTGATGCTCGCCAGCAAAAACTTACTGCTGCCCGCCAGCTCTGAACCGGTGGTTGGTCCCACCAAAGATATGGTGCTGGGCATTTACTATCTCACTATGGAAGCGAAATACACCAAAGGCGGCGGCAAAGTTTTCGGCAGCATTGATGAAGTTTCGCTGGCGTACACGCTGGGCAAAGTTGATTTGCACGCACCCATCAAACTGAAAAACGTTGATACCGCCTTCCCGCCGGAAGAAGTGCCATACATTGAAACTACCGTCGGGCGGACATTGTTCAACGAAATTCTGCCGCCGGAAATTCGGTTTGTGTACAACCAGCCGATGACCAAAGGCGATTTGAAAGACCTGATTGGGCTCTCGTTTCAAAAATTGGGGGTCGAAGCCACCGCCAAACTTGCCAACGACATTAAAACCATCGGTTTTAAATATGCTTCGATTTCCGGCACAACGATTGCTATTTCCGACATCAACATTCCGGAAACCAAATACGAGATTTTGGAACGCACCACCGCGCAAATCGAGAAAATCGAAAAACAATTCCGCCGTGGGTTGATTACCGAAGATGAACAGTACATTCAAACGGTGCAATTGTGGACGGAAGCCACCGATGAAGTGACCAAAGAAGTTGGAAAAGCCATTGCCGAAGATAGTCCCATCCGCGTGATGGCGGAATCCGGCGCGACGAAAGGCGGGTTTACCCCCATCCGGCAGTTGGCGGGTATGCGTGGGCTGATGGCAGACCCCAGCGGGCACATCATTCCGCTGCCCATTCGCTCCAACTTCCGCGAAGGGTTGACCACGCTGGAATACTTTATTTCCACTCACGGTGCACGCAAAGGGCTGGCAGATACCGCACTCCGCACCGCCGACGCCGGGTATCTCACCCGCCGTTTGGTTGATGTGGCGCAGGAAATGATTATCCGCGCCGAAGATTGCGGCACGCAGGAAGGTATCGAAGCCACCCGCGAAGATGACGGCAAACTGGGCTTGCCCTTTAAAGATAAAGTTTTCGGGCGGGTGTTGGCAGCCGATTTGTACCATCCCAAAACCGGCGAACTTCTTTTCCCGCGCGACCATCTGGTTTCCCGCGCCGACCTGCAAACGATGGTTGATGCCGGTGTGACCAGCGTCATCATCCGCTCGCCGATGACGTGTGAACTGGAAAAAGGCATTTGCGCCAAATGTTACGGGCGCGATATGGGACGCGGCGGTTTGGTGGGTCTCGGCGAAGCCGTGGGCATCATCGCCGCGCAGTCCATCGGCGAACCGGGCACGCAGCTCACCCTGCGAACCTTCCACACGGGCGGTGTCGCCGGGGTGGAAGACATCACCTCCGGTCTGCCGCGTATTCAGGAATTGTTTGAAGCGCGCAATCCGCGCGGCGAGGCTGTCATCGCCGATATTGATGGTATTGTGGAAATTATCCATCACGATGACGGTAGCCGGTCGCTGAAAATTGCGTCCAGCGAAATGCGCCGCAAAATTTACCGCATCCCCGAAGGTTGGGAAATCACTGTGGAAGACGGCACGGAAATTGAATCCAAAACCGTTATCGCCCGCAAAGATGAAGAGGAATTAGTTGCCGAAAAAGGTGGTCGGGTATATATTAGTGGCTCGAAGGTGGCGATTAGTTGGGAACAGCGCCGCGAAGTTGAGCTCGATGTTGATTCGGCGGCACGATTGCTGGTTGAAAACGGCGAAAGAGTCGTTGCCGGTCAGCAACTCACTCAGGGTGCAATTAACCCCCACCGCCTGTTGGAAGTTATGGGGCGCGAAGCCGTCCAAACCTATCTGGTCAACGAAGTGCAAAACGTGTACCGCTCGCAGGGTGTTCCCATCCACGATAAACACGTGGAAATCATCATCCGCCAAATGACCAACCGGGTGCGGGTGGTTGCCACCAAAGACAGCAGTTTCCTGCCCGGCGAAATTATGGAGCGCCGCCGCTTCCAGCACGCCAGCGATGAACTCATCGCGCAGGGCAAACAACCCGCTGTCGCCCGCCCGATTTTGCTGGGCATCACCAAAGCGGCACTCAACACCGATAGTTTCCTGGCGGCGTCATCGTTCCAGCACACCATCAACGTTTTGGCGCAGGCAGCCATCGAGGGTAAACGCGACGAACTTTCCGGTTTGAAAGAGAATGTCATCATTGGCAAACTCATTCCCGCCGGAACAGGATTCTTCGCCCGCCGCAAAGCGGAAGAAGAAAAAGCCGCCGCCGCGCAAGCGCAGGCAGATGCCGCCGCTGCCGCCGCCGCAGCGGAAGCAGCAGCAGTAGCCGCCGCTGAAGCCGAAGCCGCCGCAGTCGCGGTTAGCGAAGCGGAAGCCGCCGCAACCGCCGAAAGTGATGGCGATGGCGCAACCGGCGATACACCCGCCGCCGATGCTCCGGCATCCACCGAACCGGCGGCAGAATAATTTTACCATTCCGGCGCAGGGTGTCGGTAATGCCGACACCCCGCCTGATGATTTGAGCTCAGAAAGGGGGTGATATTGAATGAGTGTGGAACTGAGACCCGGCGAAAGCCAAGAAGCGCTTCTCAAGCGTTTCCGGAAAGAAGTGGTGCGCGACCGAATTTTGAGCACTTACCGCAAAAAACGGTGGTTTGTTTCCAAAAGCGAAAATAAACGGTTGGCGAAACAACGAGCCGCGCGGAAAGCACGCCGCAAAATGTTGGCATCCCGACGGCGCGGGTAGATAACCCCTACCGCAAAATCAAGAAAATTCAGAACCGGCATTGCGCCGGTTCTTTTTTTGTGACTGTACAACAATGCCCTTTCCCGGGTGTCTCTTTTCGCTCGATAAATTGTAGGGGCACACCGCAGCGTGCCCCTGCGAAGCCGAAAAAAGGGGGCGGTTCACGTCAAAATCCGTAGGGGCGGCTCACGAGCCGCCAGACCTCTTGCAAAAGTGCCAAATTTGGTTTGAGGTTGTTTTTTAAAGCGATGAAAGGTGATTTTTCGCTATATTTTCTCTGATGTCATTCCCGCGAAAGCGGGAATCCATCGTTTTATTCTGGATACCGGATATTTCCCTGCGGGAAATTCCGGTATGACAGACCCTTGCAAAGCAAATGACATCGGAAATCTGTGTTAATCCGCACTATCTGTGTTATCTGTGTTCTATCTAACTTTTTTGTCCCACTGCCGACAGCGCATCATCATACACCGCCGCCAGCGTTCCCCAATCGAAGCGCGCCACCTGCGCCCGCAACTCGGCGGGGGGCGGCGACGGGTGACGGGCGATTGCCACCGCCAGTTTTTCCGTCAACTCCGCATCGGTGCGGTACAGATATTGCGCTCGCAGCGGCGGCGGAATGAACTGCGGATAATTCAGCCGGTGGGGCAGCAGCGGCACACAACCGCAGTAAATGGCTTCTGCCACACTGACGCCGAAAAAATCGTGGATGGAGGTGACGGGCAGAATATCGGCGCGGTGGAGCCAGCGCGCATACTCGGCGAAATCTTGCGCGTAGCCAAAATGGATGACCCGTTCACCGAGCCGCTCGCGTGCCTGCTCGAACTCTTGCGGCGAATTGCGGAAATTTTCGCCCAGAATTGCCACTCGAAAATCCAAACCCCGTGCCGCCAGCGCATACAGCGTCTCAAAAAATACCGCCGGATTTTTGTCGTACTCCCAGCGATGGTTCCACAAAATGAGTGGCGGGTCGCCGGTGGGGCGAATTTCGGGACGCAGCCAGTCGAATCGCCGCAAATCGAGTCCCAGCGGCAGCACCCGCGCCTTTTCTTTCAGCAGGGCGATATTTTCCAGCCCGTTAAAATCGGGAAAGTGTTTCAAAAAGCGCGGCAGGGCATCGAAAAAAGCATTCAGATGAAATTCGGAATTGAAAAAAAGCGCATCTGCCGCCAGCGCAGAGACATAATTGATGAACCCGTAATGGCTGTCGCGCCGGGCAACAACATCGCGGTCGGTGGGCGACCACGGGTAGGTCAGTTGGTTTTCGTGAAAATAGAGCGCCACCGGAATGCCCGCGCTGTAGTGGCGGGTGAGTGCCAGAAAAGTGGTCACATCCAGCATATCACTGGCGAGAATTACATCGGGTGGGGCGGGCAGCGCCAAAAACTGCTGCGCCAGCGACACCGCCCCGCCGTGCATTCGCCATTTCCAAAAACGACCGGGCAGGTTCAAAATGTGCACATCATACGCGGAAAAACGGGCGTATTCTTCTGCCCAGCGCCGGTGCGAACCGGTAAAATATGGTTCCAGAATGAGAATGCGCATCAATTATCCGTTGCGTAAAATTAGCGGCAGGTAAACATTCCCGAAAATATACTGGTCAACGCCCACATCGGGCGGGTTCAGGAACGGTTCGCCGTCAATATCGGTGGCGATGCGGCTGGGCACACCCTGTTTTCGCGCCGCAGACATTGCGGGGATGTGATAGCCGTCGGCGAGAAATTGTGGGTCGCCCACCGCTTGATGGTCAATGGCGGTGATGGCGGTGATGCCCTGCGTCACCGTGACCGGCACATTATACCACAAAATGCCATCCACCCCGAGCCGATTGCCACTTTCAACCTGCATCCCGGTCGGCTGGGTGGCGATGATGGTATTGGTGAGCATCACTGTGCCGGTGTACGGCGTGCCGCCCCACACATAATCATTGACATAAATGGCGATATTCTGTCCGCCGGTGTTGCTGACAAAATTATTGTGCCATAAATTGGCGTGTGCGCCGGCAACGGCGAGCGCATTCCCCCGCGCATATGCCATACCAGACCCGCTGCCGGTGGTGGTATTTTCGCGGAAAATGTTGTGGGTCATTGTGACGGTGGCGTTGGAATAGACATAAATCCCGCCGCCGTAGCGTCCGGCAGTGTTATTTTCGATGCGGTTATGGGTAAACGTGACAACCGCTTCGGTATTGACTGCGATTCCACCGCCATCATAAAAGGCGTTATTTCCGGTGATGGTGTTATCATCGAAGGTGCAATTGCTGTTGGATTTCACATCTCCGCCCGCACCACTGCTGATGGTGGATACATTATTGGCGATGGTGTTGCCGGTGAATATGCAATCACTTCCGGACAGCATAAATCCACCTGCATGCTGCATAGTGGTGTTGTTTGAAATGACATTGTTTGAAAAGAGCGCCCGACCAAATGACAGATACATCCCTCCGGCGTATGAGTATCCATCTGTGGTTACATTTCTGCCGACGAGACTATTTTGCATGGTCACATCGGTGGCGAAGCTTCGTATTCCGCCACCGAACATTTTAACGGTATTTGTGGTAATGCTGGCATTGGTAATGGTGATGGCGCCGTAATAACTGAAAATTCCCCCGCCAACTTGAGCCGTGCAACTGGTAATTTTGGTGTTTTGCAGGGTGAGATATGCTCTGTGGGTATAAATGCAACCACCGCCGTCATAATGGTCGGGACCATCTGCGCCCAAACCGGCGGCATTGCCGTTGATGATGCGGATGCCGTCAATGACCGGATGGGTGTTATCGGAAATGAAAATGCCACGCCCGCTGTTTTGTGCATCGAGGATGGTGGGATGGGCGTTCGGGTCGGCGGCATCCCAATTCGGCGGGACATATCCGCCTTTCAGCGTGACGGTTTTGCTGATATATGCAATTTGGCGCGCCCCCGCCCGCGAAAACACATTCGTGTATGTGCCTTCGCCAATTTTGATGATGTCGCCATCGGTTGCCGCGTCAATGGCGGCTTGAATGGTGGTATAATCGCAGCCGCTGGCGCACACGGTCAGCGTGTTCCCGTCTGCCAAAACCGGCGACAGGCGCAGCACCGAAAAAAACAGCAGCACTGCAACGACCCATACCAAACCAAATCCAAGTGCAATCCCAATTCGTCCGGATTTCATTTCTCCCTCCTGAAAGTTCCAGAAAATTTATCGGGTGCGATGAATTGCAATGTATGCAGTTGTGGAGGGTGATGTTTTTTGTGGCAGTGTTGGAGTGTTACCGCGAAAAAGTGCCCATCAATAAATCCATTTCATCGGACGGTCTCTCCGCTGGGGATTTCGCCGTTTTTAAAGCGTTTGGCGACGGTGTGCGGTTCGACCACCACATTTCGCCCGACTTTCACACCGGCGGGAATGCGAGCATTTTTGCCAATCACTGTCAGCCCGGTATTCAAAATATCGGGAATATCTTTGTTGGGAACGATGCTATCTCCAAAACCGATGTGTGCGTTTTCGCCGATGATGGTGTTTTTGTCGATAATGGCGCGGTCAATCACTGCCCCCGCGCCGATTTTGCAATCGTGCATGATGATGGAATTGCGCACGGTTGCCCCTTCGGCGATATAAACGCCCGATGACAGCACCGAATGTTCCGCCACGCCGTCGATGATGGCGCCGTTGGATAGCAGATTGTTTTCCACATGGGCATTCGCGCCGACTTTTACGGGCGGTTGCTCCTCGCTGGGGGTGTGGATGACCCAATTCGGGTCGTACATATCGAGCGCGGGCGTTTCTGCCAGCAGCGCCATATTCGCTTCCCAATAGGCTTGCAGTGTGCCCACATTTGCCCAATAACCTTCATATTTATAGGCGAATACCCGCTTGCCCTGCGCAATCATCGCCGGTAGCACATCCCGCCCAAAATCGAGATGGGCGCGGTATTTTTTCAGATGCTGGCGCAAAACATCGGTTTTGAAAACGTAAATACCCATCGACGCCACAGTTTCGCGCGAGCGTTTCGGCTTTTCCTGAAAATTCAGCACGCGCATATTGGCATCGGTGGTAACAATGCCGAAGCGGTGGGTTTCAAACGGGTTTACGCTGCGAATACCGATGGTTACATCGGCATTGGTTTCCTGATGGTAGCGCAGCATGGTGCGGTAATCCATTTTATAGACGTGATTGCCGCCCAAAATGAGCACCGCATCGGCGCGCTGTTCGTCCACATAATCCATATTGCGGCGCACGGCATCGGCGGTGCCTTTTTCCCAGCCGGTAATGCCGGGTCCGAGATACGGTTGCAGCAGACGCACGCCGCCGCGCGTGCGGTCGAGTTCCCACGGCTTGCCCACGCCGATATGGTCGTTGAGCGAACGGGGCATATACTGGGTCAGCACCCCGACGCTGTAAATTTCGGAGTTGCTGCAATTGGAAAGGGCAAAATCCACAATGCGGAATTTGCCGCCAAACGGGAGGGCGGCTTCGGCGCGGACTTGCGTCAGCACGCTGAGGTTTTTGTTTGCGCCGCCAGCCATTATCAGTGCGAGTGTTTTCATGGTTTCAAGTCCAAGGTTTCAAAGTTTCAAAGTTGCAGGGTAGCAGGTTGTTTAAGGTTTCAGGTTTCAAGTCCAAAGTTCAAAGTCACGTTTCACGCATCACGCATCACGTTTCACGTTCTCACGGATAATCGGCGGTCAGCAAGTGACAAGGGACAAATGACAAATAACCAATCTCCAATCTCACGCATCCGGGCTAATGGTTTCACCGCTGGGGATGTCGCCGTCGGGGAAGTCGTCTTCGGTGCTGTTGGCGCTGACCAGCACATTGCGTCCCAGCCGTTTGCCCATCGGAATGATGCTTTCTTCGCCGATGACGTTGATGCCGGTGTTCAGTTTATCGGGCATTTGCCGGTTGGCGGTGTTGTCATCGCCGTCGCCGACGATTGCTCCCCCGCCGACCACCACATTGGTGTCGATGATGCTTCTGTCCACCACTGCGCCGGGTCCAATCCACGTGTCGTTCAGAATGATGGAGTCGCGCACCACCGCCCCCGGCGACACATACACCCCCGGCGATAGCACCGAATGTTCCACCGTGCCGCGAATGACGCATCCGTTGGAAAGCAGGCTTTGCTGCACCCGTCCCTGCGGGTCAATTTTCACCGGCGGGCGTTCCTGACTACGGGTGTGAATCACCCAATCTGGATTGTACAGATTCAGCGGCGGCATCGGGTCGGTCAGTTCCAAATTGGTTTCCCAATAACTCTGCACTGTGCCAACATCCACCCAATAGCCGTCAAACAGAAATGCCATCACTTTATCGCGCGGTATCATGCTGGGAATCACATGTGCGCCGAAATCGATGCGCGGTGTTTCCGGGCTGTCTTCCAGCAACCGCTCGATGAGCACATCGGTTTTGAAAATATACACCCCCATCGAAGCGAGCGTGCCTTTGTCGCGGTCTTTCGGCTTTTCGTGAAAATCACGCACTTGCATGGTGTCGTCCACCGTCATAATGCCAAAACGGTCGGTTTCTTCCAGCGGCACATTTCGCACTGCCAGCGTCAAATCGGCTTGGGCTTGATAGTGGAAATTCAGCATTTCCCGATAATCCATCGCGTAAATGTGGTCGCCGGACAGGATGAGTACCGTGTCTGCCTGCGCGCGGCGGATGTAATCGATATTCTGGGCGATGGCGTTTGCCGTACCTTTGTACCAATCCTCCTGCGCTTTACCCTGATACGGATGCAGCAGATGAACCCCGCCGTGCTGGCGGTCGAGGTCCCACGGTTTGCCAATGCCGATATGTTCGTTGAGAGAATGGGGTTTGTATTGGGTTAAGATGGCGATATTAAAAATGCCGGAATTAACGCAATTTGACAGCGTAAAATCAATAATGCGAAATTTTCCGGCAAAGGGCACAGCAGGTTTGGCTCGATTATCAGACAGGGCAGTGAGCCGTGTACCGGCGCCGCCCGCCATAATCATCGCAACAACACGCATAAATGGCTCCTTGTGGCTAGGTTCTGTTGACGTCTGTCGATTTTCATCCTGAGTAGCCCGTAGGGCGTATCGAAGGGTGAAAATCGGCAGGGGAAAACGCGCTTCGATACGCGGTTTGCACCGCAAACCGCTACTCAGGATGCGTTTTCCCCTCTGAGAACGAAACGTCAACACACCCTAATGCAGGTTGGTTGTTTGCTGAAATTATAGCATCGAAACACGTTCAATGCTACTTTTGGTGCAATATTGAAAATTGGCAAATCGGGCAATTATCACTACAATCCACACAGGGAAAATCCCAATCGACAGCACCATAGATTTAAAGCAGGAGGTTTTTGTGACCACCAAAGCCAAAGTGTTGATAGCCGATAAAATAGCGCAAATCGGTGTAGATTTGCTCGCGGAAAATTTCGATGTGACGGTAAAAACCGGTTTGAATGAGGATGAACTGTGCGCCATTATCGGTGATTTTGAAGCGATTGTGGTTCGCAGTGCCACCAAAGTGACCGCACGGGTGATGGACGCCGCGCCGAAATTGCGGGTAATTGCCCGTGCGGGTGCGGGGCTGGATAATGTGGATACCGCCACCGCCAAAACCCGCGGCATCGAAGTGGTGAACGCCCCCGATGCGAACACGCGCGCTGTTGCCGAGCACACAATGGGGCTGATTTTGGCATTGGCTCGCCATTTACCGGAAGCCGATTACAGCCTGAAACACGGACAGTGGAAAAAATCGGCGTTGCTGGGAACGGGGCTGTACGGCAAAACACTGGGACTCATCGGTTTTGGGCGCATCGGGCGCGAAGTGGCAAAACGGGCGCTGGCGTTCGGTATGCGGGTGCTGGTCAACCAGCGCCGCCGCACGCCCGAACTCGATTTGGAGGGGGACGTGCAAGCCGTAGATTTGCTCGACCTGCTCAAACGCGCCGATATTGTCTCCATTCACGTGCCACTGCGCCCCGAAACGGTCGGGTTGATTGGCGAAAAAGAATTGGCGGTCATCAAAAAAGGCGCATATCTCATCAACACCGCACGCGGCAGTATTGTGGATGAACAGGCGCTGCTGAAAGCCCTCGATTCTGGGCGGCTTGCCGGCGCGGCGCTCGATGTTTTTGCCGAAGAACCGGCGGTAGACAGCGCCATCGTTCAGCACCCGCGGGTGATTGCCACCCCGCACATTGCCGCCAGCACCACCGACGCCCAGCAGGCGGCGGCGCTCACCGTTGCCGAAAAAATCATCGCGCTGCTCAAAGCCCCCGCCGACAACCCGCTTTCGCTGCGGATTTTGCCGGTGGACAACGTGTATCCCCACGAAGAAATTGACCCGGCGCGTGTCAATCGGCTGGTGCAGCGGTTCACCACCGAAAAGATTTTGAAAAACCCGCCCATTGTCGCGGAATGGGAAGGAAAATTTGTGGTGATGGATGGCGCAACTCGTGTTACCGCCCTCAAAGAGATGGGATTCAAATATCTGGCGGCGCAGGTGGTGTCGCTGGAAAGCGGGCAAATCGAAGCCCAAACGTGGAATCACGTCATTCAGGGCATGTCCACCGCTGAATTTTTGGCATTCACCGAGCAGTGTTCGGACGTGACGCACACCGAAGTTGACCCGAATTACATCGCCGACAATATGCTGGAATTGGGCGGCGTGTGTTATATC
The DNA here is from genome assembly GCA_027022125.1 of Anaerolineae bacterium. Classification (GTDB taxonomy): domain Bacteria; phylum Chloroflexota; class Anaerolineae; order 4572-78; family 4572-78; genus JANTHQ01. The sequence continues at coordinate 12,937 of JALVZI010000556.1, forward strand.
ATCACCCCCGATTTGCGAACTTATGTTATCCAGCCCGTGCCGGGCGGCAGCCGATTGGATGCGCTGAACAAATATGTTGCCAAATATATTGCCGCGGCAGATGTGGCGCGCACCCGCAGCACACAATTCCACGAAGCCCGCATCGAATACCCGGAAATGAGCGCGCTGGTGGTTTTCCCTGCCTTCACGGTTGAGCAGATATTGCAGATTTCCAGCATGGGGAAAACCGTTCCGGCGGGCATCACCCGTATGGTGGTTTCCGGTCGGGTACTGCGTCTGAACCTCGATTTGGAACGCTTGAAAGCGGACGAACCGCACACGCTCAAATCGGCGTGGCTGAACGAAACCGTTTACAATCTGATTGGCGACCATCACGTGCGCTATTATGAAGAACCGGTTTACCTGTTGGACGAATGAGACGAGTAGCGAGTTACGAATAGCGAGTGACGAATTATGGTATGGTTCCTTGATGTCAGCAACTTTCGTAATGCGTGAAACGTGATGCGTGAAGTCTGCTACCTTGCTACCCTGCAACCTTGAACTTTGAACCTTGAACACCGAACCCGGAAACAGAACATCCTTCTCACCGGTTTTATGGGCACGGGAAAATCTACCGTCGCGCCACTGCTGGCGGATGCGCTCGGCTGGGAATTTGTGGATATGGATGCGCTCATCGAGCAGCGGGATGGGCGCACCATCCGCGAAATTTTCAGCACGGCGGGCGAAGCGTATTTCCGGCGGTTGGAAACCGAATTATGCCGCGAATTGAACGGCTGGCGCGAGCGGGTCATCGCTACCGGTGGCGGCACGCTGGTCAACCCGCAAAATTTGGCGATTGTCGCCCCGCAAAACGTGGTCATCTGTTTGGATTGCGACCCCGACGTGCTGTGGCAGCGACTTTCCACCGCCACCGACCGCCCTATGCTCGACGCGGTGGATGCGCGGGCGCGGCTTTCTTCGCTGTTGGCGGAACGCGCCCCGGCATACGCCCGCATCCCGCACCATATTGATGTCACCCATCTGTCGCCTGCCGAAACCGTCTCTGCCGCGCTGAAAATTTGGGAGTCGGTGATTAGAGATTGGTGATTAGAGATTGGTTATTTGTCATTCGCTGAATCGCCCATTCGCTGAATCGTATTGCGTATTGCGTGAAGCGTGATGCGTGAAACGTGACTTTGGACTTTGGACATGAGACTTTGGACTTGAAACCAGAAACCTTGAACCTTGAACTTGAAACCAGAAACACGAAACCCAAAACATGAAACCAAAAACTACTATCCCCGTAAAAACCCCAACCGGCGAATACCCCATCCACATTTATGATGGCGTGCTGACCGATGCCGGTGCAAAATTGCGCGAACTCGGTTTTGCCGGAAAATGCGCCATCGTCACCAACCCCACTGTGGGGCAATATTACGCCGGAAAACTGACCGAATCGTTGACCGATGCCGGATTTTCACCGGTGCTGTGTGAAATTCCCGATGGCGAGCAACACAAAACACTGGCAACCGTCGCCGGGCTGTATGACCGATTTTTGGCGGCGGGGTTGGAACGCGGCAATCCGGTGCTGTCGCTGGGCGGCGGGGTCACGGGTGATATTGCCGGTTTCGCCGCGGCGAGTTATTTGCGCGGTGTGCCATTTGTGCAAATTCCAACCAGCCTGCTGGCGATGGTTGATGCCAGCGTCGGCGGAAAAACCGGCGTGGATTTGCCGCAGGGCAAAAATCTGGTCGGCGCATTCAAACAGCCGGAAATGGTGCTGATTGACCCGCTGGTGCTGGAAACACTCCCCGGTGCGGAATTTCGCTCGGGGCTGGCGGAGGTGGTCAAACATGGCATCATTGCCGATGAAACCCTGCTGGAGAAACTGCGCGCGGGCGATTTTTCGCTCGGGTGGATGATTGCCGCCGCCGTGCGGGTGAAAGTGTCGGTGGTGGAGGAAGACCCGTTTGAAAGCGGGCGGCGGGCGGTGTTGAATCTGGGACACACTTTCGGACACGCTTTTGAGAAACTGTCCGATTTCCGGCTGCGGCACGGCGAAGGGGTGGCGATGGGCATCGTTTGCGCGGCGCGGCTGGCGCAATCGCTGGGGCACTGCACCCCCGAAACCACCGCGCGCATCACCGACACGCTGGCATTTCTCGATTTGCCCACCGAGCCGCCCGCGCACCCATTTGAGTCGATATGGGCGGCGATGGGCGCGGACAAAAAGAAGGCGGCGGGTAAATTGCGGTTCGTCCTGCCCCGCGCCATCGGTGACGTGGACATTTTCGCCGATGTGCCCCGGTCTGTGGTACAATCAATATTGGAATAGCGAGTGGGCGAATAATGCGAATGACGAATAGCGAATGACGAGTGACCAATGACCAATGACTAATGACAAAATGTGATGTTTGCGGGTCAACGGAATATATTGAAGATACAGTGAATGAAATTTTTGAAATTGACGGGCGATTTGTGTTGGTGGAAAATATCCCTGCCCGTGTATGTGCGCGTTGTGGCGATGTGACTTTCAGTCGAGAAACCACCGAGCACGTTCGGCAATTGGTACACGATTCGCAAGCACAGAAATCTTTGAAAATGGATGTTTTCACACTGGTATGAAAATCTTGCTACTGAACGGACCCAATCTGAATTTACTCGGCACGCGCGAGCCGGAGATTTACGGCTCGCTGACGCTGGATGATGTTGTGCAGCGGGTGACGGAAGCGGCGGCGGCGCGCGGCGCGACGGTGCGCGCATTCCAGTCGAACAGCGAAGGTGCGCTGGTTGACGCGCTGCACGATGCCTGTCACTGGGCGGACGGGGTTATTTTCAATCCCGGCGCATACACCCATACTTCGGTTGCCCTGCGAGACGCCATCACCGGCACGGGGCTGCGGGTGGTGGAGGTTCATCTCAGCAATATCCACGCCAGAGAGGAATTTCGGCACAAAAGTTTGCTGGCGCCGGTGTGCGTCGGGCAAATCAGCGGTTTCGGCTGGCGGGGGTATCTGCTGGCGCTGGATGCGCTGTTATTTGAAACGGGGGATAAATGAGCGATAGGCTTTCGCCGGAAAACCGAATTTTAGACGGCGGGTTGGTGGGCATCCTCCGCGCGGAAGTGGAGGATGTTTTCGCGGTGGCAGCACTCCGTGTGCCGCCGAAAGAGCCGCAGGGAACCATCATTTTTGAAGGTGAATTGCTGTACCCCGATTCGGAGCAGGTGTATGCCACCATTGCCGAACGCTGGCGGCGGCTGGAATATACCCCGATGCTGCGGCGCGGCGACAACACCATCGAACTGGTGGCGATGCCGGGTGTCATCCGCCCCAAACCGAGCAACCCGTGGATAAACCTCATTCTGTTCATCGTCACGGTGGCTTCGGTGCTGACGGTGAGCGCGCTGAATGAAGGCGTCAATCCGCTGGAAAATCCCGCCGGATTGCTGAAAGGGCTGCCGTTCACGATTGCATTTCTGGCAATTTTGGGCACGCACGAATTCGGGCATTATTTTGCCGCGCGATACCATAAAGTTGCCGTCACCCTGCCGTATTTCATCCCCTTTCCGACCATCTGGGGTACATTCGGCGCATTCATCCAACTCCGCTCACCGACCATCACCCGCAAGCAGTTGTTCGATGTGGGCATTGCCGGTCCGTTGGCGGGGCTGGCGGTTGCTGTGCCGGTGCTCATCATCGGGCTGATGAAATCCACGGTGGAACCGTTGCCGCCCGGCGGCGGGTTCATTATGGAAGGCAATTCGATTTTCTACTGGCTGGCAAAACGAATTATTTTCGGGCAGGCGTTGCCCGCCAATGGGATGGATGTTTTTCTGCATCCGCTGGCGTGGGCAGGCTGGTCGGGCTTGCTGGTGACGGCGTTCAACCTGTTTCCGGTGGGGCAACTCGATGGCGGGCACGTGGCGTATGTGCTGTTCGGGCGCGCCACAAACATTGCCGGATATGTGGTTGTCGCCGCGATGGTGGTTATCGGTATTTTCTTTTGGCAGGGATGGTTTTTCTGGGCGCTGCTGATTGTGCTGGTCATCGGCGTGGGTCATCCGCCGCCACTGAATGAACTCGCCCCTATCGGCAGAGGGCGAAAATTGCTGGGTTATGCCACGATTCTTATTTTTATAGTACTATTTACCCCTTCCCCTCTAACTATTTTGTAACAAAAATGCGTGCAAATCCATCTTAAATAATATATAATGGTAGTAACCTGAGTTCGCGATAAATGGCATAAACGGCTGTTATGTAGTTGTGAACCCGTTAGGGGTGAAGTCGTCTGGTAAAAGTATCGAGAGAAGAACGACCGAGTATGCACCCTGAACTGATGTTTGTGCTGTTGCTTGAGTTGTTTTGTTAGCAGCAGCTAAATTTTGCGGCATAGGTAATGTTAGCCGGAGGAGGATTTGAGATGAGAGGTTCTCGCTATTTTTATATGTTGATATTGGTTATTGTCGGTCTGTTATCTTTGCCGGTGGGAGCATTGGCACAGGGACCGAGCATGACGGTAATCATCAACGAGGTGATGTATGATGCTGCAGATGAGTGGGTGGAACTATATGTTAAATCCTCGCCGGGGGATATGGCTGGCTGGACGTTGACCGATCAAGATACTCATACATACACGTTTCCATCGTTAACCCCGAATAACGGCGATTATATTATCGTTCACACCGGCACGGGTACAGACACCACCACCGGAAATGTCCACCAGTTGTATTGGGGACTATCATCCAGCGTGTGGAATACCGGCGGTGACGATGTTTTGCTCACCGATGGCACAAATCCAGTGGATTATATGGCTTATGGTTTTGGGGTTAACATTGATAACCCACCGGGAAGTGTGTTATGGGGTGGCACGAATCCGGTCGGTGCGACAGATTACAGCGTCGCGCTGAAAAACAATGGTGTGGACACTGACACCGGCGACGATTGGGAGAAATCCGGCACGGCTGCCACTCGCGGTCCGGCATCACCGGGAATGGACAACACTGCCCCCGCCGAAGTTTGGGTGGATGACGATTACTCTGCCGGAAACAGTGGCGGTCACACTTGGGGCGTGGATGCGTTTTCCGTGATTCAGGATGGCATTATTGCAGTTGCCGATGCGGGGACGGTGCATATCGCCAATGGCATATACACTGAAACACTTTCCATTTCAACCAAAAGCATCACGTTAGCCGGCGAGAGCGAAGCCGGGGTAAGGGTAGACACTAGTTTGTCGCCCCTTTATGGTTTACATGCCACCGGCGATTTGACTACCACCATTCGCAGTTTGACGCTGGTGGGTCCGCCATCTGCTACCAGTGGTTACGGCATCAAAATCGAGGGTGATAATGCTCGCGTCACCATCGAAAATGTGACTGTGACCGATAGCGGGCGTTCCGGCATTGATTTGAATGGCTTGGCAGCCGTGACCATCACCAATGTGACCGCGCAGAATAACGGCGGTGTCGGCTTGGCGCTGACTGACAGCAGCAACGCCACCGTCAGCGGCTTGACCACCGACGGTAATGCGTGGGGTGGCGCGGCTGTATATGTGTATGGACAATATTATACCCTCGGCTCAGACAACGTAACTTTCACCGGCACAAACACTTTCAGTGAACCGGTTGCGCTCACACTGGAAGCCACACCGACACCCAATGGGGCGACGCTGGCGAATATCACCAACCTTATCCTACCCACAGAAGTTTCGCACAGCGTGCAAGAGTGGTACAAACCGGCATCAATACGTATAGACTACACTATCGACCTGACAAATGCGTTGGCAATCGGCGCTGCAGGTTTGCCGGCTGCGTATGTTCGGGCATTGATGCCCACCGATTATCAGATTGCTCATGGCAATGCTAAATTATCAACCGGCGACTTTTATGTCGGTACAGGGATGAGCATCCAATCGGCAGAAACCGCTGCCGCCGATGGCGATACCATTCATGTGCTGGACGGGACGTTTGTTGAGCAGGTGACTATTTCCACCAACGGGCTAACGCTGGATGGGGCGGGTATGGCACGAACAGTGCTCACCGGCACAGTGGATTGTGCGAGCAGCACGGGGCATGTGGGTGGCATTTCCATTTCGCCCCATATCAGCGGCACAACCATTTCCAATATGACCATCACTGGTTTTGATGACGGTATCCAACTGTTTACCGGTCCCATCACCAACACGGTTATCAGCAGCACTGCAACTATTTCTAATTGCCGACATGGTATTTACAGCAGCGCATCGGCGGGAATAAACGGGCTGACTTTGCGCGGGGTAAATTCGTCATACAACAACTCAGTAGGTTCACAGCGATACGGTCGTGGTATTTGGGTGATTAACGGGGAAAAACAAAATATCACCATCGAAAATAGTACTTTCAACCATAATCGGTTGGTTGGAGTTGACATCAGCGATGGCAACGTGACGAACTTGCGCATAGTCAGTAATACCGTTCAAAACAATGGCGACTCTGGCATTGCAGTGTTAGGGGCACATGGGGCGGGTGCGACACTGGTGGCAGACAACACGGTGATTGACAACGGGCGTTTTGGCATCGAGGTGAAAAATTCTACCGGCAATGGCGCCGATAGCGGCGCGGGGAGTGTGGTTGTGGCTCGCAATCACGTGTCTCGCACCGTAACCGCCACCGACCCGCGCGACCACGCCGGTATCGCCGTGTTCCGCCGCTTGCCCGGCGCGCTCAACGCCGACCAGCCATCGGGTGTGGTTATAACTGCTAATGTGGTTAGTGGCTACCATGCCAACGCTCCCGGCACTACCGGTGAAGGGTTCGGTATTGTGCTGGAAGGCGAAAACCACACCGCGGCAAATAACACACTCACCGATAACGACATCGGCATTCAAGTGCAAGCGGGTAATCCTGCCGCAGACGACCAAAATACGCCATATTTCGACCGGGGTGATGCGGCGGCGGTGACAGATGTATTGCTAACGGGGAACACGGTGACGACAAACGGTAACGGCATTCGCACTGTAGGGGCAATTACCGGCACGCTATCGCTGTCTGATAATCTGATTTATAGCAATACCGCCAACGGCGTAACTGTTTTGGGCGAAACCAATGCCGGTGTGACCGCCACCGGCAACCAAATTTGCGATAACGGCGCGCTGGGCATCGAAAATCAATACTACACCGCCACCCTGACCGCCACCGGCAACTGGTGGGGTGCAGTGGATGGTCCCGGACCGATTGCCGCCGGGCACGGCGATGAAGTGAGCGCAGGTGTGGATTACAGCGCGTTTATCACCACCGCACCGACCACCGGACCCTGCCAAACTGCCGATGTGACTATTGCCAAAGTGACCGAGCCTGCCACCGGCGAGACGGGCTTCACCTTCGGTGGCGATTTGGGCGCATTCTCGCTGGATGATGGCGGCAGCCAACTGTTCCAACTGACGCCGGGCAGTTACACCGTCACCGAAACTGCCAAATCTGGCTGGGAACTGACAAGTGTTTCTTGCACTGCTACCAGTAACCCACTGGCAAACGGCGTTTCGCTGTCGCTGGCACGCGGCGATGATGTGACCTGCACTTTCACCAACGACCCGCTGCCTGCCATAACCGTCAGCAAAACGGCGGCGGCGCAAACCCTGCCCGAACCGGGCGGCACGATGACCTTCACCGTGCGCATCACCAACACCACCGCCGAAAGCGTCACCCTGAGCAGGCTGACCGATGATGTTTATGGCGATTTGAACGTGCATTCGGT
>JALVZI010000557.1 GCA_027022125.1 Anaerolineae bacterium
CAATCTCGCCGACAATTTTGCCGTCAACCGATACGCTGCTCTCTTTGGCTCGCTGCAATACCACCCGCATCGCTGCCTCCGCTACTCGTCCTCTGCCGGAGGCGTGGTTTCAAAATACGATTCAACTTCAGAAAGTGCGGGATTTCCGGCGGCGAGTTCGGTAAATAATTGCCAGTGCTCATACGGAATGCGCGAACCCTGAATGAGTCCGTCCTCCCGTCCTCCATCGAGGTACTGTTGCAGCGTTTCGCGTGCGGATTTAACATCTCCCAGTAACAGTTGCGCCACAGCCATCATCAGCACCCCGCGCACACTGGCGCGCCGCAATTCTAGACTTTCCAAAACGATTTCCAGCGCATCTTCCGGGTCGCCGCCGCTGCGCAAAACGCCTTCGGCGCACATATCCCAGCCGTGTCCGATATCATACGGGTCTATTGCCGCAACTTTTTTCCACCATTTCTGAGCATCTTTATCGCCACGGCGCTGCGCCAGTTGTGCGCGGTAATAGGCGGCAATCAGTTTATCTTTTTCTTTTGCCAGCCAATACTCAATTCTTTCATAATTTTCTGCGGGGAAATACATTTCATACAGTGGCACTGTTTCTCGTTCTGCATCTCTGGCATACTGATGCCGCGCTTTCCACACTTTTTCGGCAGCAGCGTAATTTTTATTTCTTTTGTAAACAATAAACAACAGCGTATATGCCGTAAACAAACCTTCATCATCGGCTTCTATGGAAACGGCATGTTTCAGCACAGTTTCAGCCTCATCATACAATTCTTGTTCTGTCAACACGCTTCCCAGCGAAAGCCATACCGGCAAATTGTCGGGATTTGCCGCCGCCAACTCACGCAGTGCATCCAAGCCGGCATCAATCTCGCCTTTGTCAACCGTCAATGTTGCCAGCGAGTGTTTGAATTCAAGATGCTCACTTTCGGGGGTGGAATCTACTAACTGTTCCAGCAGTTTCATCGCATCATCAAACCGCTTCTGGTCACGATACAGCGTCGCCAATATATTACCGGAGATAACCCGCAAATCTTCCAGTTCCGGGCGGCGGGTGCGAACTTTTTCGCTCAAATTGTTCAACCGGGTGTGCAACCGCTCTAAAATGCGTTGTGCCTCGGCACGTTCACCCATTTTTAACAAAAACTCCACTTGTTCAAACAACGATTCATAACTGCCGGATGGTTGCATTAGTTCCATTTGTTTGTTCCTTTCAAAAATACTGATGCAATTATACTTTATGCACCGATAAACTCACAATTGCCGCGCGGATTTTCGCCTGTGGCGATTCTTGCCCGTTTGCCCGTGTCTGGGATATACTCTGACTGGCGTAGTTCATTGCCCTCAAATCATCTTTACAAATTTTACGCTTTTGCCAACAATTTCCGTGATGCGTGAGAACGGATAGGGATAGGGATAGGGATTCACTGAATCGTTGAATCGCTGAATCGTATTGCATGATGCGTGGTTTTGCAACCCTGCTCCCTACTCCTTGCTCCCTGCTCCCTGCTCCTTGCTTCCCGCTCCGCATTGGCACCGGACGGCTATTTGCAAAGATAATTGTCAGCCAAAACAAACCATATCGAAGGTATCTATGCCCGTAAAACTCTTGGCACTCGATTTGGACGGCACACTGGTTGCCGATTTGCATAACATTTCCCCCCGCGTGAAAAACGCGGTCAGCGCGGCGATGGCGCGGGGCGTGCGGGTGGTGCTGGCTACCGGACGCGAATTTTTCATCACGCAGCGGTACGCCCGCCAACTCGACATTTCCACCCCGCTGATTTGCTATCAGGGCGCACTGATTCAATCGCCGCACAGCGACACCCCCCTGCTGGCGCACACCATCCCCGCCGATTTGAGCCGCCGCGTGATAAAATTCGCTCGCGCCAAAAAACTGCATCTGTTGCTGTACACCGCCCGCCAACCATACACCGAACTGCCG
>JALVZI010000558.1 GCA_027022125.1 Anaerolineae bacterium
CCGGCAAGCGCTTAATTTGGTGTTCCAGCAGTAATTTTAATGCCTCGGTGAGCGGGGTATATTTTTGCACGGTGATGGGGTCGGGGGTCATCACCTCTTTAGCGGTGCGGCGTTCCAACTGCACTTTATTGTGCGCGCTCGGTTTCAACCGGCTGGAAAGCGCTTGCAGCACGCTGCCGCGCTCGGCTTCGGTGGCGCGGGTCAGCAAATCGCCATCGGTGATAATGCCGACTACCCGTCGCTCATCATCAACCACCACCACCCGCCGCTGCGACGACCCCAGCAGCAGGTCGACCACTTTTGCCAGCGACGCATTCTGTTTTACGGCAGGCACGGAAATCATCATCACTTCGCCCACAGTGGTATTTGCCCCCACGGCAATAGATTGACGCGGCAGGGCGGCAACCGGCGGTTGCGCCAGCGCACGGAGAATATCCACCCGGCTGAAAACCCCCTGCAATTTGCCGTCGGCATCCACCACCGGCAAGCGTTTGATGTCGTTTTCCAGCATCGTTTCCATCGCCACGGTGATGGGGGTATCGTCGGTCACCGTGATGGCGGGAGCGGTCATCGCATCGGCAACAGTGTGATTTTCTTCCTGCAAACGGTGCAACTGCGCCTGCAATTCGGCGTCGGTTAAAAAGAGTTGCACACTGGCATTGGGCAGGTTGCTGTGCCGCAGCAAATCGCCTTCGGTTAAAATGCCGACCACCTTTCGGTTGACATCCACCACCGGCAGGGCACGATAAATTTTGTTCAGCAGCAGATTCATCGCCTGCACCAGCGGCGTGTTGGGCATCACCGTGCTCACTTCGCGGTGCATAATATCTCGCACGGGCATATCGGCGGGCAGCGAGCGCAGCGCGCGGTGGCTGTATGATACCACCTCCACATCTTCCACCGTTATCAACCCTTCGATGACCATTTCACGCAGTTTGGGCATTACCCGATTGACGCGCACCGGGCTATCGACCCATTCCACTTTCAGCGGCAAATCGGCAGAAAGTGCCACCACGCTGGCAGTGTGAATGCGGCTGTGCGCACCGAACCCAGACATCGCCCGGGTGACGGTCGCACCGGCGCAATCTTCTTTTTTCAACAATTCCAAAATTGCCTGATAGAGTGGTTTTCGTTCCCATTTGTCACTTTCACCAATGTAGATGGATACTTTTTTGGCTGAACCGAGAATTTGCATCAGTTTCCTCCTGCTTGCAGCATTCGTGCCAGATAGATGCCGGCAACCACACCGAGCAACCCGAGCGTGGTATTGCCCACAAAGTTGATGGATGCAGATTGCCAGCCGCTTTGCTCAAAAAGTTTGAAAGTTTCAAAACTGAACGATGAAAAGGTGGTGAATCCACCCAGAAAACCGACCGCCACCAGCAATCGCATTTCCGGCGAAATGGGCAATCGCCCGCTTGCCAGCGCCAGAAAAAAAGCGATGATGAAACTGCCGGTCACATTGGCAACCATTGTGCCATACGGAAAACCGCTGCCCCAAATGTTTGCCGCCCATTGCTGGGTGATATATCGGGCATTCGCGCCGAGAAAGCCGCCCAATCCAATCCACAGATATTGTAACATATTTTTTCTCCAATGTCGCCTGAAATGCAAAAATCCCCCGGAAAAACAGGGGATTTTCCCTTTTTTCAGGGGATGCCATTATAACGGTGCGGCGGCTCTGTGTCAATTGTGTTTTCCGAAAAAACGAATTTGTGGCATAGTGCACTATCTACGCTAAAAATTCGGATTACATCAAATATCCGATATGGGCGTCAAAGTTTTATTTTGAACTGGTTGAAACTTTTTGTGTGTTTGAAATTCAGCCACGAATTTTCACAAATTTCACGGATTTTAAATGTCATTCCGGAATTTCCCGCAGGGAAATATCCGGAATCCACAGCAAAACATAGTGGATTCCCGCTTTCGCGGGAATGACATTGAAC
>JALVZI010000559.1 GCA_027022125.1 Anaerolineae bacterium
ATTCGCCCATTCGCAGATTCGCACCATTCGCTCATTTAGATTGGTTATTTTATGCCCGAAAAACTTTCCCGCCGGCGATGGCGCGCCATTTGCCCGTCGTCTGCCGACCCAAAAATTGTGGATGAGCAATATACCGCGCTTGCCGCAAAATATGCCGAACCCCACCGCCATTACCACACCGCCGCGCACATTGCCGCCTGTCTGCGCCATTTCGACACTGTGCGCAACTATCTTTCTGACCCGCTCGCGGTGGAACGTGCCATCTGGTTTCACGACGCGGTATATGACACGCACCGCACCGATAATGAATCCGCCAGCGCAGAATTTGCCGCCGCCGCACTGGCATCGCTCGGTGTGCCGCCAGATGGCATCGCCGCCGTGCGCCGCCTGATTTTGGTCACAGCGCATCCATCCGTGCCGCAAACCACCGACGAGCAATTTATGGTGGATATTGATTTGGCAATTTTGGGCAGTTCTCCCGCCGAATTTGCGGCATACGAGCGGCAGATTCGGCAGGAATACAAATGGGTTCCACAAATTATCTTTCGCCGCAAACGGAGAAAGTTACTGCAATCATTTCTGCAACAGCCGAGTATCTATCACACCGACTATTTTCGAGAGAAATTTGAATCTGCCGCCCGCGAGAATCTATCGCGCGCGGCAGGTCGTGGCGGATAGAGATGGAAAATGAGACGGAGAGAAAGTAAAATACTGAGACTAGGGCGTGTTGACGTTTTGTTTTCAGCGGGAGAAACGCCCTTCTATACGCCCTGTGGGTTACTCAGGATAAAAAATCGGCAAACGTCAACAGAACCTAATAGAAAAAATCCGTGTAATCCGTACAATCTGTGTGCTATTACTCGCTTTTTGTCCTACCCCATCTTCTTTCCATTTGGATATTTTTGCCGGTTAGTGGTACAATGTTTCACAATAAACTTATTGAAACTTTTTGTTTGACCGGATTTCCGCATCAAATTAACGCGAATTTCTCAAATTTAAGCATAAAATCTGTGAAATTCGTGAAAATTCGATGCAAAAAAGAGAGAAGCGTAAAAGTTTCATTTAGTTCAATTAAATGCCGTTGTAGATTGATAACGCAGGTAACGGTCGCCTGCCATCCCGATATGCACAGGAGCGATAGATGGAACTTTCAGCATTGTTAAAAATAGCGCGCGGCGATGTTCCCGCTGAATTGCTACTGAAAAACGCGAAAATCGTCAACGTTTTTTCCGGCGAAATCGTCGAAAGTAATATTGCCATTGCCCATTCTCGGATTGTGGGTATTGGCAAAGACTATACCGCCGAAAAAGAAGTGGATTTGGGCGGAAAGTTCGTCGCGCCCGGTTTTATTGACAGCCACGTTCACATCGAAAGTGCAATGGTTCCCCCGCCGGAATTCGCCCGTGCGGTGGTTCCGCGCGGTACAACCACCGTCGTCACCGACCCGCACGAAATTGCCAACGTGCTGGGGCTGGAAGGCATCCGCTATATGCTCGATATGGCGAAACACAATCCGCTGAGCGTGTATGTGAACGCCCCCAGTTGTGTGCCGTCCACCCATATGGAAACCACCGGCGCGGCACTGCACTGGTACGATTTGGAAAATCTGCTGAATGAAGAATATGTGCTCGGTTTGGCGGAAGTGATGAATTTTCCCGGCGTGGTTTACGGCGATGAAGAGGTGCTCGACAAAATTCGGGCGTTCAAAAAACGGGTGAAAGACGGACACGCCCCCGGTTTGACCGGCAAGCAGTTGAATGCGTATGCCGCCGCCGGCATCCACAGCGACCATGAATGCACCACAGTGGATGAGGCGCTGGAAAAATTGCGGCTCGGCATGTACATTTTCATCCGCGAGGCGACCAATGCCCACAACCTGCTGCCACTGCTGCCGATGATTACCCCCGAAAACAGTCGCCGCATTTGCCTGTGCACCGACGACCG
>JALVZI010000560.1 GCA_027022125.1 Anaerolineae bacterium
TCGCCGTGTTTGGTTCGGCGGGGTTGCGGGATGTGGAAAAACGGCGGCTGATGGCGGAGGTCGCCGCCGAGTTGGCAGACATCACCATTCTCACGGCAGAAGACCCGCGCACCGAATCGCTGGCGGCGATTTTGGAAACGATGGCGGCGGCGATGGCAGCGCGCGGCGCGGTCGAATTGCGGCAGGCAGCGGAAGCGGCAGATGTGTCGCGTCCGGCGTTTTTCCGCGAGCCTGACCGGGGGCGCGCCATCTTTCTGGCAACAAAAATTGCCCGCGCGGGCGACGTGGTCATCGCGCTGGGCAAAGGGCACGAGCAGAGTATGTGTTTCGGTGAAACGGAATATCCGTGGGATGACCGCGAGGCGATGCGGTCGGCATTGCGGGGAATGCCCCTGCTGACACTGCCAACGGGGTAATAAAAAAACGCGGAGCATTTGCTCCGCGTTTCTGGTTTGTGTGGTATCGGTTAAATAACGGTGACGTTGCTGGCTTGCAAGCCTTTGGGACCGTTTTCAACGTTGTATTCGACGCGTTGCCCTTCTTCCAAAGTGCGGAACCCGTCGCCTTGCACGGCAGAATAATGCACAAATACATCATCTCCACCATCGCGGGCGATGAAGCCATAACCTTTACTAGCGTTGAACCATTTTACGGTACCTTGAACTCGTTCAGACATGAAATTCTCCTTACTGAAACTAAAAAATTATTAAGAGGCAAAGTCCGCACCGAAGAAAAAAGCAACCACCAAATGAAGATCTGGTGATTGCTCAGAAACCAAACAGATACTTACTTCAGCCTACGAGTAACACTATACTCCATAATTTCGTTTCTGTCAACTATCCGTTTCGGCGATGAAACAGTACAAATTACGAGTAGCGAATGACGAATTACGAATAGCGCATGACTTGAAACCTGAAACTCGAAACTTGAAACCTGAAACACTCACCCGCGCAACACCCAATCGGCGATGCGCCGCCGCAGCCACAACCGCCACCGCCGCCCCGAACCATCGTGCCAGCGCAAATCGTACCGGTTGCGGGCGATGGTTTCGGTGGCGGTTGCCAGCACGGCAGTGATTTCTGCCGGCATCGCCGTCAGTTTCACCGAAAAATATCCCACCCATACCGATGCGCCAGCCGGAATACTCACTACCGCCTTGAAAACAGGTTCGCCATCCAGTGCCACTGCGCAAAACCCCGACACCGGGCGCGGCGAGTCATTCACCACCCACACCGCCGCCGAAAATGTGTCGCCCGCACGCCACTGTTTACCCGGCGGAAAATCCACGCTGACCAGCACCGGGCTGAACCAGTTCGCCAGCCGTTTGAATGCCATTTTTGGGCGGCGGAAATAATCCACAATTGCCCAACTGATGGCGGGCAGCGGTTCGTTGAATTGCCACAGAATAACCCCGCCGGTTTCCCCTTTGCGGCGGCGCATGTGTTCGATGGCAATTTGCAGCCCGGTTGCCTGCGCGCGCTGGCTGGCTTCGATGAGTGCCGGAGTTGCATTGCGGGTGTTCTGTGTAGTTATGAAATCCGATAGATACCGCCGCAATTTTTCTGTGTCGCCGAACCAGTCCGCCCACTGTTCCGGCGGAATGTCGCTGTCAGGCAGCGCCTGCAAACCGAACTCGCTCAAAAAACGGGCTTTTTCCCGCCGGTATGCCGCCAGCGGTTGCAACCCGTGCCACACATCCCAATGGTGGGCATCTCCCGCCGAAGGGGATGCCGGCAGAAACGGTCGCGGTGAAAGGCTGTTTTCGGCGATGGCGGTTTTCAGCGTGCGGATGATATGCCGGTTGCGGCGCGGACTGATTTCGTTTCCTCCGCACCATACCACCGGCGACGGGTGGGAATCGAGTTGGCGGACAATTTCGCCCGCTTCCTGCGCCACCAGCGACAGAAAATCGGCGGTGCGCGGCGCACTGCCCAAAAA
>JALVZI010000561.1:0-921 GCA_027022125.1 Anaerolineae bacterium
CTGCGACTCGTTCTGCGAGTTTTGCTGCTGCGATTGCCCCTGATTCTGCGGTGTGGGTGTTCCGCCGGGGGTGGGCGTTGGTTGCCCCGGCGATTGCGGGGTCGGCGTGCCCGCCGTCGGTGACGGCGATGGTTTCGGCGCGGGCGATGGCGTCGGCGTCGGTGTCGGTGTGGGTTGGTTGTTCGGCTGGTTCTGGTTGTTATTCTGCTGATTCTCTTTTTGCTGTTGCTGCTCCTTCAGTTTCTGCAGCGTCAACTCCAAATTGTGTTTGGCGTCCATATCGCCGGGGGTGATGCGCAATGCCTGTTTGTATGCCTCTGCCGCCTGCTCGAATTGCCCGTTTTGAAAATAGATATTCCCCAAATTGTAATATGTTTGCTCTGCCAAAGGCATCTCTGCGCGCTGCAATGCCTGCCGCGCCTGCAATTCCGCCTGCTGGTAATTTTGCTGGCGATAGTATGTGTTGGCGGCATTGTAATATGGCTCGGCGAGTTCCGGTGCTTGCGTTTGCGCCTGTTTGTATGCCGCCAGCGCCTCATCGAATTTTCCGGCGGCAAACAGCCGGTTGCCTCTGTTATTCAATTGTCCCACCTGCGCGCTGCACGCCGAAGTGAGCAAAAGCAGGATGGTCAAAGTGATGATGGTTTTTTGGGTCATTGTGTTATCTGTGCGAGCGTGGTTTGTTTGGTTGGAAATTATCCTGTCGTTGCGAATACCATCCGTGAAACGTGAGACGTGATGCGTGAGACGTGAAACGTGATTTTTCTGCCGAGGGTACGGATTTTCACTGATTTTCCGTTTTATCCGCGTAAATCCGTTTAATCTGTTATCCTTTACTTGGCAGTGCAAAACGTTTATCCACCGCGAGGATTGCCGATTGCCCAAATCATCACGCATCACGTTTCACGCTTCACGAAACTT
>JALVZI010000561.1:931-1272 GCA_027022125.1 Anaerolineae bacterium
CCGGTATCAACTCTGCGGCGATGAGCGCCAGCAGTGCAAGCGCCACAAACCACTGAAACCGCTCGACCTGCCGCGTTTCAAATTGATTTTCCAGCGTGTCTTTTTGCATTTTTTCCAGCGCCTTTGCCAGCGCATCGAGTTCCGCGCCGCCCGCACCGGCGCGAAAATACTCGCCGCCGGTTGCCAGCGCGATTTTCTGCAGAGTCACTTCATCCAATTTGGAAATGACCGTTTCGCCGTTGGCATCTTTTTTATAGCCCACCACTTCTCCGGCGCTGTTAAATTCGGGAATGGGGCTGCCATTCGGCGAGCCGAATCCGATGGCGAAAATGGTCACGCCC
>JALVZI010000561.1:1282-1932 GCA_027022125.1 Anaerolineae bacterium
GTCACGCCCTGCGCGGCGGCTTTTTTCGCCGCGTCGAGCGGGTTGCTGTCGTGGTCTTCGCCATCGGTCATAATGATGATGACCCGCTGACTGGCGCGCGTTTCATCGAACCCGGCGAGCGCGGTGCGAATGGCATCGCCGATGGCGGTGCCGGGGCGCGAAATGACCTGCGGACCGGCGGCATCCAAAAATGTGCGGGCGGTGGTAAAATCGGATGTCAGCGGGAATTGAATGAAACTCGCGCCGGAAAAGAGCACCAGCCCCATTTCATCCCCCGTGAGTTTGTCCATCAAATCCGAAATTTCCAGTTTGGCGCGGGTCAGGCGGTTCGGTTTGATGTCTTCCGCCAGCATACTTTTGGACACATCCAGCGCGACCATAATTTCGATGCCCCGCTGTTCCACCGTTTGCACTTCCGTGCCCCATTGCGGGCGTGCCAGCGCGATGATGATGGCGGTCAGCGCGATGAACCACAGGATGGTGCGCTGTCGTCTGCCGCGCCAATTGACCTGCGCGCTCAGTTGCGCCAGCAGGGGCGGGTCGCCCAGTTGCGCCAGCGCTGCTGCCTTTCGGCGCGATGCCCAGCGGACAAAAAGCGCCATCAGCGGCACAAGGATTAAAATGTACAAAAATTGCGGTTCAGCGAAAGT
>JALVZI010000562.1 GCA_027022125.1 Anaerolineae bacterium
GTGCCCGCGCTGCTGCCGCTGGGCGTTTCGCTGGCAGAAGCGGGCGACACGGTGCTGCCGGTGCTGTCGCCCGTTTTGCCGCAGATTCTCAACCGCACGGGCGGGGCGGAGGAATTGTTGGCATCGGTGGCGAATGCCATCGCCCAAAACCCGCAGGCGTTTTCGCTGGCGGCGGAAAAGGTGGATGCGGCGCTGGCATATCGCGCGGAAATTGACCCGTCAACGCTGTCGCCGCGGTTGGCGCGGCAGGTAAATCGGCTTGACACAGGTTTACCCCTGCTGAAATTGGGGCTGGAACTGGCGCCCGCCGCGCCCGATTTGCTGGGAATCGATTCGCCCAAAACGTATATGCTGCTGGCAGAAAATAACGATGAAATGCGCGCCACCGGCGGATTCGTCAGCGCGGTGGGACTGCTGGCGCTGAATGGCGGAAAAATCGGCGAATTGACCATTGAAGACAGTTACACGGTCGATGATTTCAGCCGCGAATATCCGCCCGCGCCGGAGCCGATGAAACGGGTGATGTCGGCGTATCTGTGGGTTTTTCGGGATGGCAACTGGTCGCCCGATTTTCCGACGGCGGTGCAGGATTTGCTGCGGCTATACCATATCAGCCGCGACACCCAAATTGACGGCGTGATTGCAGTTGACCAAACCGCACTGCAAATGATGGTCGCTGCGCTGGAACCGGTGCAGATTCCAGGTTTTGATGAACCGGCAACCGGCGAAAATGTGATTGAGCAGATTCGGCGGAGTTGGTCGCCGGATGACCCCAATTTTAAAGGTTGGGATGCCGAGTGGTATGCAAATCGCAAAAATTTTATGGGCGATTTGGTTTCGGCGCTGCGCAACCGGCTGGAAAATGACCCCGGCAGTGTCGATTGGGAACGGTTGGTGCCGGCGCTGGTGGCGGTGATGGATGAGCGTCACGCGCAAATTTGGCTGTCGAATCCGCAGGCGCAATCGGTTTTCCACCGGCAGGGTTGGGACGGGGCGGTGCTGTCGCCCCCCGGTGATTTTCTGCTGTCGGTGGAAACGAATATGGGGTTCAATAAAATGAGCGCGGCGGTGGAAACCGGGCTGGCATATCGGGTAGATTTGTCGAATTTGGACAAAATAACCGCCGCAATCACCCTGACTCAAACCAATTTGGCGGATGGCGATGCTCCGTGCAATCACTCGCCGCGGTACGGCAAAGATTATTGGGATATGATGAATCGCTGTTACTGGAATTACTGGCGGGTGTATGCGCCGTCGGGCAGTGAGTTGCTGGATGCCGACCCGCCGGGTGTTTCGGGGAAATATCTGCTGTTGGACAAAGATTTTCCGCCGGAAATGGATACCCTGTCGGATGTGACGGGCAAATCGGAATGGGGAACGCTGCTGCTGGTTCCCCGCGGCGAAACCGTGTCCGCCACCGTGCGCTACCGGTTGCCGCCGTCGGTGGTCACTCGCGCCGGTGACGGCTGGCACTACCGGTTGACCGTGCAGAAACAGGCTGGCACGCGGGCGATACCGGTGCAGGTGCGGGTGCTTCTGCCGCCGGGGCGGTCGGTGGTCAGCGTGTCGCCCGCGCCGCAGTCGGTTTCGGGTAACGAAATTTCATTTTCGCTGACACTGCAAACCGACCGCGAAATTGAAATAGTTTTCCAATAGCGCACATTCGATGTGCAAAAAACACATTTTTTCGATATAATGTAACACTTGAAAAGTGGTAACAGTTCAGCCACAGATTAAATAGAACACAGATGACGCAGATAATACGGATGAACGCGGATTTTAAATGTTATTTCCATAAAAATCTCTGTGAACTCTGTGAAAACTCTGCGCTTCTCTGTGTTCCATTAGGCACGTTGAACAGTTACGAAAAATGAACGCAAAATAAGGGGGTGTTCATGGACGCAAAAGCAATTTCCAAATATCTGATGGTTGTCGGTGTGATATTATTGCTGGTTGCCGTGGGGAATTTTTCCGGTGGCGGTACGGCTTGGGCGAGCAATAGCAATCAGGGGTGCGTGCCGGGCACAATTCCGTGTCCCACTGCGACCCCGTCGCCGCCGGATGGTGGTAGTGGCGGCAGTGGTGGTGGTAATACCGCCCCGACGAGCCATATCCGTGGAACGGTAACCGATTTGAGCACCAATCAGCCCGGCGCGGGCATAGTGGTGCAAATTAACGATGTGCAAGTGACCACCGATAGCAACGGGCAGTATTCGCTGTCGGGTGTGGCAGCGGGAACATACACAGTTTCGCTGGTACTGCCGGGGGAATTCAAATCAGCGCAAGACCCGGTGACGGTGCAGGTGGATGGCACGAATGATGCGGTGGTCGATTTGGGCTATTACAGTGCGCCGCAAACCGCCGCCATCACTGAGACGATGGCTGTCAGTGGTACTGCTGTTGTCACTGCCACCGCAGTTCTCCCCGCGCCACAAACGCTGCCAGAAACGGGGGGCAATAATGGCGGCATATGGTTCGCTGTGGCAGGGATGCTGTTCATTTTTGGTGGTATTGCGCTGCGCCAAAAATCGATTTGGCATTAAAGAGGGAAAATGATGAAAACGATAAAACTGCTGTCAATAGCGACGGTGAACATTATGTTCACCGTTCTGCTGGTGGGTGTGGTTTCTGTATCGGCGGATGCGCCACCAGATGGGCAAGCCGTGCAAACGGCGACATTCCCCGTTGCCGATGGGTATCTGCTGCGATTTGATACCACCATTACTCAATTTAACGTGATTACCCTGCCAACGGTGACGGGGAAATCGCGCCGACCCGAATCGGTGGTGGCAGTGGGTGGCGATATTTGGTACACCGACCCCGGCACTGACCGCATCGGGCGGCTGGTGTATACCGACACAACCCATTATGCGTTTTCCGAAGTTCAATTGCCCGCCGGTAGTGCACCGTTCGATATGGTGGCGGATGGCGGTTATTTGTGGTTCACCGCCAAAAGAGGCGATTGGGTCGGGCGGCTGGAAATCAGCACCACTGCGGTGGTCTCTTTCCCGTTGACGGCGGGCAGTGCTCCATGGCGCATTGATATCAGTGCGGATGGTAGTGTTTGGTTCACCGAGCGCGCGGCAAACAAATTGGGGCATCTGGTGGTAACCGACACCACCCATTACGCGCTGACGGAACACGATATTCCCGAAAGCGACTCGCAGCCGGAGGGGATTGCGGTCGGCAGCACAAAGGTGTGGTTCGGCGAAACGGCGCCGGCGGGTAACACAAAGGTTATTGAATTTAACACGCTGCAACTCCCCCCCGATGATTTTAAAACAATCAGCTCGATACCGGGCAACGGATACCCGGCAAACTTAATTTTTGATGGTACGGATTTGTGGGCAACAGAATTACTGGGAAATAACCTGAGTTGGGTAAAAACTTCCACACTGGGGTCAATTTTCCAATATCCGGTGCCAACAGCCGCCGCACAACCCTATAACTTGGTAAGTGGCAGCGAAAATATTTGGTTCACCGAGCGCACCGGTCAAAAAATGGGGCGATTTTTTATCGCACACGGGCAGTTTTTCGAATATTCGGTACCACTGACCCCTTCGGTTTGGTTGACCGGCATTACAATGGATGGTACGGGAAATGTTTGGGCTGCCGGATTTGAAATACAGCAAGTGTTTCTGCCACTTGTGTTAAGGTGATGTATGAACCGAAGATTGATTCTATTGAGTGTGGCGTTAATTGTTGGTGGGTTGTTGAGCGCGTTTACGGTTGAGCAATCGGTTTTGCCTGCATCGAAGAATACGGGAAAAGTAGCGGGCATAGTGCAACCGGCACTTTCAGCGAAAAACGAATGGTTTGCTCAAACTGCCGAACTGACCCATACCGTCTATTTGCCATTGGTGGCTCATATCTGCCGTTCTGAACCAATGCCGATGGGCGTGCAAATTTATTACGATATCAGCGATACCTCTTCCACTCAATTTCAGCGGTTGGTAGAATCGAATACCCTTTGGGTGCGCAAACCTATTTACTGGCGACAGATTGAACCGAATAATACCACGCCCGACAATTATAACTGGTCAATATATGATACGCAGTATTTGAATGCTTATAATAATGGGTTAAAAATTGTTGCCACGATTGAACAAAATCCCGATTGGGCAGCAGACAACTACGAAGCGCATATCAACTCGGAGTATATTGTTGATTTTGTCGAGTTTGTCGCTGCTGTGGTAGAACGATACGATGGCGATGGTGTGGATGATGCCCCGGGTTCACCGGTAGTGAATTATTGGGAACTGTATAACGAACCCGACCGTGATGTTCGTTGGGGGCATTATGGCGCGGAATATGCCAACATGCTATCGCAGGTGTACCCGGCGATAAAACAAGCGAACCCCAATGCTGTGGTATTGATGGGTGGCTTGGCGTATGATTGGTTTGAAGAAGATGGCGGACCTTTTAACCGCTATTTCATTGATGACGTTTTGGCTGCCGGTGGCGGAGATTACTTTGATGTGATGAATTTTCACTATTACCCGCCATTTATGGGAAATTGGTCGTCATTTGGTTCTGGTTTAATAGGCAAAAACAATTATCTGAGAGCAGAACTAGCAAAATATAATGTTGAAAAACCGGTTGCAGTGACAGAGACGGGATGGGATGTTCACTGGCGAAGTGATATTGATGACTATCAAATACTTTACCCGTTTATCAAAGAAAGTGGGTTAACGGGGGAAGAATTGCAAAATCGTTTTGTGGTGCGGACATTCAGCCGTGCAGTGGCTGCCGATATAAAAATTACCAACTGGTTTGTGTTTAACGATATATCTCCCTTTTATTCCGGGTTTGTATATTCCAACTTCGATAAAAGACCGTCCTTCGGAGTATTCCAAAATGTGGTGGCGCAACTGGGGCAAGCACAATACACCCGCACACTGACCGCGTCCGAACTCGGTTCTGCAAATGCAGAGGGTTACGCTTTTGCTCGCTGTCAAACACAAATTTATGTGGTTTGGACAACTGATGGTAGCTCTGCCTCTATTCATATTCCCGCCGGCACAGTAGATGTGGTTGATATGTACGGCAACACATCACAAACTACCGATGGTGCAGATGGCAATAGTGATGGCATCACTACCGTTGCGTATAGTGCGCCGGTTTACATTGTTTTTCAGTAAATTGTTGAAGGTGTACATGAAGCGCAGTATAGTTGTCGGTGCGGTCAGTATACTGTTTTCTATACTCTTTTGGGGAACAATGAGTTATGCTCAAGGGGGCAATACATCTTCTGTCGAGTTTCCATACAACAATTGTCGCTTCGGTATTACGATAGGTGGTAGTTTTTCATCGTTTAATGCCACCGATTTGCAGCAACTCAATGCCGGATGGTATGTTAATTGGCGTGTCGGCTCTTCTGTTGCCGAGCCACCGGGCTATGAACACGTCAACGTTATTCGTTTAGACCCTAATTTGTATAGTTATACATCTGCACCGACTCAATCAGAATTACCGGCATTGGTTGCCGCCAACCCCGGTCAAATATGGTTCATCGGCAACGAGCCGGATAGTATTTTTCAAGATAATCTATGGGCAACCATATACGCCGATGCCTATTATGATTTGTACCACATCATAAAAACAGCCGACCCCACTGCGCAGGTTGGTATCGGCGCGGTGGTGCAACCCACCCCCCTGCGTTTTCAATATCTCGATATAATTTGGGATACTTACCGCAGTAGATATGGCACGCCAATACCGGTGGACGTATGGAATATCCATAGTTTCATTTTGCGAGAAGAGCGAGGGGGTTGGGGTGCTTTCATTCCGCCGGGTCCGGAATTTGCCGATATTGACACAGGTATTTTATATGATGCCCGTGATATGGACGATATCAATATCTTCCGCCAACGGCTTTATGATTTTCGGCAGTGGATGGCTGACCACGGACAACGCAATAAACCACTTTATATCACAGAATACGGTGTATTGTGGCCCGAAGATTATAGTGATGAAGATGGCAACCTTTTTGACCAAATGCGGGTAAGCAATTTTATGCAACACTCGTTTGATGTGATGCGCGATGCAACAGATTCAACGCTTGGATACCCGTATGATGATAACCGTCTGGTCCAGCGGTGGGCTTGGTACAGTTTGGATGGGTACCCTATTACAGGCTCAAATGCGATGGGGGGGTCTATGTTTAACGCGGTCACAGGGAATATCCGACTTTTGGGAACGACATACCAAAACTACACCGCACAAATTACTCCGACCGCAACTATCTATCCGGCAAAAACAACGGCGATAATGATTACCCAAAGTGGCAGTGGTTCATTTTTAATGTCTGATTTTCTGCTAACGGCAGATATTGCCAACAGCGGCAATATATCCAGCACACAACCGATAACTGTGACCTTTTTTGAAGGGACAGAAAGTTCTGTTGGCGCGCAGATTGGTGTGTCTCAAATTATCACCAACTCGATAAACGGTTGTGGGGGGTACAAAACGGTTAGTGTAACTTGGACAAACGTTTTAACCGGCGCAAACCCGTACTTTGTGCAGGTAGAAACCGAAGAAACGCAACCCAGAAGACTATCTGGTATTGCACTGGTGGCGACAAATTATGTGTATCTACCATTGGTGATGCGCTAAAAGGTGACATAAATAGTGACAATAGCAATCCGTTTTGACAACGTCTCGAAAAAATTCAAACTGCATCACCAGCGTGCGCGTTCAATTCAGGAGATTTTGGTTTCATTAATGCATCGCACCCCAAAAGTGATGGAAGAGCGGGAACTGTGGGTGCTGCGCAACGTCGGTTTTGAAATAGCCAAAGGGGAATCCGTTGCGTTTGTGGGTCCCAACGGCACAGGGAAGAGCACTTCTTTAAAACTTATCTCAGGGATTTTGTTTCCCGATACAGGAACGATAGAAGTTAACGGTCGTATTGGTGCGCTGCTTGAATTGGGTGCCGGGTTCCATGTCGATTTAACCGGTCGGGAAAACATCTATTTAAACGGTTCTGTGCTGGGGTTATCCCGGTCTCAAATTGATAAAAAGATAGATGCAATCATTGAATTTTCTGAACTGGAAAAATTCATAGATATTCCCGTCAAACATTATTCATCGGGGATGTATATGCGACTAGGTTTTTCTATTGCCGTGCATACAAACCCCGATATATTGCTGGTTGATGAAGTACTTGCCGTTGGCGATGCAACGTTTCAGCGAAAATGTGTTGAGCGCATTGGGCAGTTGAAACAGCAGGGTGTAACAATTTTGTTTGTTTCACATGATGTAACCGCTATTCGCCGAATTTGTGACCGGGCTATCTGGATGGAGAAAGGGAAAATTCTGGCGGATTCTGGAACCGAAAATGTGATTCAACGGTACTTGTGGCATACATTCAATAACCATCAGCAAATAGGAAAATCGAACAATCAAAACAGGTGGGGTAGCGGCGAAGTGGAAATCACCGGGGTGATATTTCTGGATGCCGACGGTCAACCACAGACAAACTTCTATCCCGGGCAGCCGTTTACCGTTCAAATAAATTATCGAGCATCGCAAAAAATAGAAAAACCGATATTCGGATTGGCGATTCATCGCAGTGATGGTATTCACCTCACCGGACCGAATACAAAATTTTCCGGTTTACAAATAGACGCTATTCAGGGTGAAGGCTCTGTTCAGTATTCGGTGGAGAAAATGCCTTTATTGGAAGGTGTTTACTATGTTTCGGTTGCCGTCACCGATTGGACTGACACAGAAATGTATGACTATCATGACAAAATGTATCCGTTTTATATACTTTCCTCCAATGGGGAACGATATGGTATGATGACTCTGCTTGGGGAATGGCATGTCCAAACATAAACCACGGGTGTTGATTGTTAGCCATGACGTTGTTGGAACACAAATGGCAGGACCCGGCATTCGATATTATCACATGGCGCGGGTGTTGGCGGATGAAATAACGGTTACGCTGGCGGCTCCTGCGCCAATTTTGTTTGAATCCCCTCCAGTGTTTGATACGTTGCCGTACAGCGCCCCCGACGACCCCCAATTGGCACTAGCAATTGAACAGGCATCGGTGGTGATAGTGCCGGCAATATGGGTTAGCAAAATCCCGGTATTGCAAAAAACATCTACACCCATTGTTATTGATGCTTACAATCCTTTTGTGATGGAATCACTGGCTCGCGGCGAGCAGAACATATCATTATTGCAGCAAGCGTTGGCTGTAGCATACCTGCACGGCGATTTTTTTATTTGTGCCAGCGAACAACAGCGAGATTGGCTATTGGGTATTCTCGAAGCCTATGGGCGCGTGAACACCTCGAGCTTTTCGGCGGATAACACCTTGCGCCAACTTGTAGATGTTGTTCCTTATGGTTTACCAAAGCACATTGTACCATCTCCACCAAAAGTTATAAAAGGTGTGTGGGACGGAATTTCCGTCAATGATTATGTGTTGTTGTGGGGTGGGGGACTCTGGAAGTGGCTAGACCCGTTGACGGCTATAAAAGCCGTTGGAGAAATTTGGCGTGAGCGGCGGGATGTTCGCCTTATTTTTCCGGGAACCAAACATCCGAACCGTGAAATCCCGGAATCGTTGACACTCAACCGGGAAGCCAAAAATCTAGCTCGCAAGTTAAACCTGTACGGCAAAGCCGTATTTTTTGGAGACTGGATACCATATAAAAATTGGGGGAAGGTTCTTGCGGAAAGCGATATTGCCTTATCTCTGCATTTTGATTCTATAGAAACACACTTCGCTTATAGAAGCAGAATCTTGGAATATATCTCTGCCGATTTGCCGGTCATCACCACTCGCGGCGCTGCCACCAGCGATTTAATCGAGCAGCATAAATTAGGGTATGTTGTTGATTATCAGGATGTTCAGGGTGTGGCGAATGCAATCCGTTTTACCTTGAATGAATTGCCATACCGGCAGGAACGCTTCCGGTTGTTAAAAGAAACGCTTTCGTGGGAACAGGTACTTCAACCGTTGGTAAAATTTTGTCAAAATCCTCACCATGCCCCCGATAAAACCGGCGATGCAACCATTGGTTCTGCATTCTATCTTTCTCAAATTTCGCAATTGCAAACCCAAATAGAAAACTACGAAAAAGGGAAATTCATTCGGTTTATGCGGTGGCTGAAAGGAAAGAGATAAAACGATGGCGAGTGTAAAATACAGCATCGTCATTCCGGTTTGGAACGGTGAAAAATTTATAATAGATGCGCTGGATGCAGTATTTCGAAATTCCGGTGGCGAAACGGTTGAGGTAATTTGCGTCAACAATGCCTCTGAAGATGCTTCTGCCGAATTGATTGCAACCCGTTTTCCACAGGTGAAATTGCTCAATCAGCCGGTAAATTTGGGTTTTGCCGGTGGTGTAAATGTTGGTATTCGGCAGGCAAGTGGCAATATAATTGTACTGCTGAACCAAGATACCATCGCGCAACCCGGTTGGTTGCAAGCACTTTCAACTGAACTTGCCGACCCCACCGTCGGTATTGTCGGATGCAAAACCCTTTACCCCGATGGACGTTTGCAGCATGCCGGTGGCACAATTGACGTGCGTGGTGCATCAACGCATATCGGCAATGGCGAACCGGATACCGGGCAATATGACCAACCGCGTGATGTGGATTTTGTGACCGGTGCGGCATTGGCGCTCACTGCCGAAACACTGAACACCATCGGATTATTGGATGAGGGGTTCACCCCGGCTTATTATGAGGATGTGGATTGGTGCTACCGAGCGAAATCTGCCGGATTGCGGGTTCGCTATACGCCAAACGCAACGTTAATTCACGCCGAATCAACCTCAACCGAGAATATCCCGCTGGCAAAAAAAACGATGACCCACGCCGGGCGATTGCGATTTCTGTTGAAACATCGTTCGTTAACGGCACTACAAACCGAGTTTCTGCCCGCCGAGCAAAAATGGCTCAGCCGACTGGGGCACTCGCTTGAAATGATGGCTGTCCGCGAAGCATATTTGATGCACCTGCTGTCACTTTCGGAAATGGTTGCCTGGCGTGCTCAAAACGGGTTAATTTCTGCCGGAGGAACCATTCAATCTGAATGGCAGGGTTTGTTGCAATTGTTAACAACGCTGCGACAAACTTGTGTGCAAAGCGAAGCCCAGTCCATCGCCGGAGATGATGCCCCTGTGAATTTTTTGACGCCGGGGTCAAATCATCACTGGCAAGAATTGCAAGATTTTTGGCAACTGAAAGAATACTCATTCCGTTCATCTGTGCCGGGTCTGGCGTTTTTGCGAACGCTATGGTACAACATAGCCGCCCGCTGGGCAGATTTATGGTTGATGAATCAGCAAACAAGAGTAAATTGGGCGGTAAAAAACCTGCTGTCTGTTATGGCGCAGGAAATTGGTCCGACAACCGACCAAACTATTCGAGAAATCAACCGACTTGCCCAACGAGTGGTGGAACTCGAACGGCAAATAAAAATACTGCAAGAAAATCCACAAAAACACGAAGATAAATGAAGGTGCAGTTTGCGCTTTTTACATGTGAGCCATCAATACCCACCGGCAATCGGCGGGTCAGAAAAATATATTGCAGATTTGTCTGAAGCACTGGCGGCGCGTGGGCATCAGGTGGATGTATTCACCACTCGCGCAACAGATTACCACTCGTGGCGCAGCGAACTTCCACCGTTTGAGCGGCGAAACGGTGTTGCCGTGTACCGCTTCAACAGTTTTCGCCGCCGAAACTATATGTGGCGAATGCTGCATTTCGGGTTGCGAAACTATTGGCGCACCCGTTCTGCGCGGTACGAACCCTTCATTTTTTGGGGTGGTGGTCCCAACTCGATGGAGATGGCATGGGCAATGTGGCAGCGTGCCAAACAATACGACTTAATCCATCTGAATTGTTTGGTTTATACTCATGTGGTTTATGGTTACTGGATTGCGAAAAAATTGGGGCTACCGGTAGTTGTGACGCCCCATGCTCACATTGAGCAGGAGCAAACATATAACATTGGTTTTCAGCGGAAAGTGTTGCTGGGAGCAGACCACATCATTGCCGACACAACTGCCGAGCGAGATAGATTTTTGGAGATAGGAGTTAACCCCTGGCAGGTGAGTGTTAATGGGGTTGGATTGGATTTAACTGCCTATCGGCACGATATGGATACAGCAGCGGCTCGCAGAAAACTGAATCTGCCCGAAGATGCGTTCGTTGTGCTATTTTTAGGGCGAAAAGTGCGATATAAAGGTTGGGATTTGGCTCTGGATGCGTATGCGTCCCTTCGGGAGCAATTTCCGCAATTGCATTTTTTGGCGGTTGGACCGGAAACAGATGAATCTGAAAAAATGTGGACGCATTACCAACATATACCCGGCATTCATATAATGGGCAAGGTTTCTGAATCCGAAAAACTGACGGCATTACAAGCATGTGATTGTCTCATGCTGCCTTCGGCGGGGGAAGCGTTTGGCATTGTTTTTTTGGAAGCATGGCTGATGGGTAAACCGGTTATAGGGTTGCGAACAAAAGCCATTGCGTCACTGGTGCAGCACGGTCACGATGGTTTGCTCGCCGAGCCGGGGAATTTGGCAGATTTGACAACGGCGCTGGCGCATTTGGTAACCAAACCGCAACTGGCTCGGCAAATGGGGCAAAACGGGCGGCAAAAAGTGTTGCAACATTACACCACAGATCGTATCGCTCAAAAAACAGAAGCCATCTATATGCAAACACTGCGCCATCACTGGCAAAAAACGCATCAGGAAATGAACGGTCAACGATGAAAATTTGTGCGGTTGGACAACAAACAGATGCCCAACGAAAACTGTTGCAATTGTTCCAAAAACGGGGGGATGAAATTATTTCTGGGGCAGAAGATTTGCTTCCCCCCGCCGAGATATATTTTTGCACAACCATTACGAAACCGTTGGAAACAATGAATCGCGGGTTGGTCATTCTTGATTTACGTTTTAAAATGCAACCGGATGTGGCGGCAAAAGCCATCTACGCCGATATTTGTTTGGTTCTCGGTGAATCCGACCGCCAAACGTTGATTGAAGAATGCCGTTGCGAACCGGCGCGAGTCTTTGTGGCAGCAGACAATCGGCGTGTTTTTGAAATAATGGAGCAGGGCGTGCGCGGCACACTTCCACCGGCAGCGGTGCCGCCATCACCGGTGGAAGCAACCCGTTTCTCAACTGAAACACTTTCGCCGGAGCAGGCTATGGCACAGATTCGAGCACGATTGCAATCTATTGAACGGCAAGCCGATGTGATGTTGCACAATTATCAAGTGCAATCCGGTGTGCCGATAGTTGGTAAATTCATCGCATGGTTTCGCCGCAATTTAACGGCTCATCTGCGTGAGCCATATTTAGACCCGATGTTCAAAAAGCAGGTGGCATTCAACACCCAAATAGCACATGAATTGCAAACACTACTTTCAATGCAAGCCGATTTATTACACCGGGTAGACAAATTAGAGCAGACAATTTTTTCCGAAAACGATGAAAACGATTGAAAACACATCTCAAACCCCGTTAGAGATTCGAGACCCATCACTGGATTCCGCCGACATTTTGCGACGCATCGAATCACAAATTAGCCGTCGTCGGGCGGAAATTAAATATCCGGCGGCAGATGAATTACAGGCGGCTTGGCTGCCGCTTGTCCCCGATACCACATCTGTTCGTATTGATGACGATTACATCTTCCAACTTTTGAAAGAGTTGACCGTTGATAGTTACTTGCAGGAAGTTCGTTTTTCGTCGTCTGTGCCGATGGTGGGTTGGTTAATTGTGGCGATTCGGCGGGCGTGGAATTGGATGTCTACCCGTTGGTATGTGCTGCCGGCACTGAAACAGCAAACTCGATACAATGAACAAGTGATAATTTCGATGTACCGTCTTCTACAAT
Organism: Anaerolineae bacterium; assembly: GCA_027022125.1. Classification (GTDB taxonomy): domain Bacteria; phylum Chloroflexota; class Anaerolineae; order 4572-78; family 4572-78; genus JANTHQ01. The sequence continues at coordinate 12,889 of JALVZI010000562.1, forward strand.
CGAATTTGGCATTACAACAACAAATGGATGAATTGCGGCAACAATTGTCAAAATTGGAAAACGCGAGCGGGAGTGAATGATGCGTGTTTTCCAACTAACCAACGGTATGATGGCCGGCGATGCGGTAAGCAATCATGTGTTGGAAATTGATGCCCGATTACGGCGTTGGGGGTACAACACCGACATTTTTGCCGAATATATTGCCCCGGAAATGGAAACCCGTGTTCGCCCCGATACCGAATGTGCCGACCTGTTGAAAGACCCCAACAGTTTGTTGATTTACCATCTCTCCATTTACAATCCGAATTACCGGTATTTTTTGCAGGCGCGGGGCAAACGCATTTTAGTGTATCACAATATCACCCCGGCGCACTTCTTTCACGGTTGGGATGCTCGGTTGGAAATGCAGTGTGTTTTGGGGCGGGAAGCGTTGAAAGAGTTGGTCGCGGTTGCCGATTTATCACTGGGTGATTCCGAATACAATCGGCAGGAATTGGTTCAGGCAGGTGCACCGCTTGAAAAAACCGGTGTGTTGCCAATCTTTCTGTCTGATTTCGGTGCACAACCTGCCGATGCTGCGCAGTTGCGCCAACTCACGCAAAAAAACACAACCAATTGGCTAACTGTCGGGCGAGTTGTACCCAGCAAGGGAATTCACGACCTTATCCGGCTATTTAGCGTATATCAACGTGCCATCAATGCCGATGCTATATTGTATATCGTCGGTTCAACGGGTATGCCAGCATATACCGATGCACTTTTCAAGTTGACACAATCATTGGGTGTATCTGATAGAGTGGTTTTCACCGGTCGGGTGAGCGATACCCTTTTAACCACCTATTATCGTGCGGCAGATTTATATGTGATTGCCAGTTATCACGAAGGATTTTGCGTGCCTGCTGTAGAGAGTATGTATTTCGGCGTACCCGTTTTAAGCCGAAAGACAACCGCACTGCCGGAAACGTTGGGCGATGCCGGAATTTTATTCACACACTTAGGTTATGAACCGGTCGCCGAAATGGCGCATTTGTTGGTATCAGACTCGGAAATTCGTGACCGTGTGATAAAAAAGCAAAAAGAACAATTACAGACGTTTAACTCAGCGCGGGTAGAAAATAAGTTGCGACAGTTTATTGATTGGGTTGATGTGAGATGAACCATAAAAACCAGAATCCAGAATTAACAGAAACCGTTATTTTTTTACACATTCACAAAACAGCCGGCACAACATTACATAAAATTATTGACCGGCAATACCCAGACCAACAGGATTTTTTTATAAAAAGCGCTGACGACTACCCGTTGTTTGAAACATTTACAATGGAGCAGAGAAACCGTTACCGGTTAATCCGGGGACATATGCATTTTGGTGTTCATAAATTACTATCAAAACCGTTTGCCTATTTTACTGTTTTGCGCAACCCTATTGAACGGGCAATCTCATACTATTATTATATGAAAAACACGCCGGCGCACTATAATTACGAACAAGCCAATCGTATGGGGTTGCACGAGTTTTTGGAACAAGGTGTTGATATTTTGATGGCAAACGGACAAACCAGAATTTGGGCAGGGGAGCGACCCGATATTGGTTATAATGAGTGTACAGAGGAAATATTGGTGCAAGCCAAAGACAATTTAGATAAATACTGTGCAGTCGTTGGCTTAACTGAAAGGTTTGATACAACGCTACTGCTATTAAAAAATCGGTTTGGTTGGAAAAATGTTTTTTACACACGTCAGAATGTTTCCGCGAATCGCTTGAAAAGACACGATTTACCGGCTAAAACGCTTCAATTATTGGAAGAACTCAACCAACTCGATATGGCGTTTTTCCAATATGGTGTTGAACGGTTCGAGGAACAAATTAGGCAACAAAAGAAAACCTTCCCCATTCAATTAAAGATATTCCAAATGATGAACAAATTAGTTCCGTTTGCTCTTCCTGCCTACAAATTATGGGTGAAAGGCGTGCGGAGGATACGTTAATGGAGAACGAACTGACTGCCAGCATAACTCAAACCGGCAAACAGATAGAATCTATTTTACAAAAAGTGCGGGAAACAAGCCATGCATCGTCACCGGTGCGAACCGCAATTTTCCGCAGGATGCAGCAAACCGCTACCATCAATTCACACTGGCATATCGCCTGGCCCCACTGGCCCCCCGGCATTCGCGCAAAAGTTACGGCGGCATCGCAAAAAATCATTCGGCGTTTGTTGCAATGGTATATTGACCCTATCGTGGAACAGCAAAATCAATTTAACCAAACGGTTGTCAACGCACTGCAATTACTGGCAGATGACCTTGCTGCGTTGCAAACTTTATGCCAGTCGCCGTCAGAAGTGCAGCAAGCCAAAATTGACCGCCTTCAACGGCAAATCAATGCACTTTATCGGCAAATACAGGATAAGGATTGACTATGCGGATTGCGTTTTTTACTGTTCTATCTCCCATTCGTTCTGCTTTGGCAGACTGTGCCGAGGGACTGGCTTTGGCGATGAGCCGGAATCAGGACATAACCATTGATTTATTTATCAACGATGATTACAAGCCGGATAATCCACAAATTCTGGAAAGATTCAAGATATATACATATCATGAATTTACCGCGCTTGCTGACCGGTATCAGTCAATAATGTATTGGTTGGGCGACCATGGACGTTACCACGGATTTATGCTCGATTTTGTTCACCGGTATCCAGGTGTGGTTGTATTGAACGATTTAACGCTGCATCGTTGTGTGATGGATATTACGCTTAACCGTGGCAATACCGAATCTTATCTGGCGGAGATGCGTTACGCTTATGGTGATGTGAATGCCTTGGAAATTGCCTGGCGAATCAAAACCGGTCAAGAGGGTGATCAACTTGCGTTAGATTACCCCTTGATTGAACGCATTGTTGATAGCAGCCTAGGCGTAATTGTCCACAGTGAATATGGGCGTAGAAAGATTCTGAATCGGCATCCTGAAGTTCCGGTTCAACGTATTCCATATCCCTTTTTTATGCCGGGGCAATCCGCGCCGATTGAACCGGAAAAAATGCGTGCCGAGGCGAGAGCGTCATTCAATTTACCAGAAGATACATTTGTAGTCGGCTCATCCGGTATTTTTGTGCCCAATAAACATCTGGGTGATAGTTTGAGCGCATTTGCTCACCTTCTGCCCCGCCATCCGAACAGTAAATATATTTTGAGCGGATTTGCCGTGCCGGAATATAATTTAAATGCCCATATCGAGCAGATGGGATTGAGCGATTATGTTACAATTACCGGCTGGCAGCCGCCGGATGCGTTCAGCCGACAAATGGCTGCTTTTGATGTGGGTATTCACCTCCGTTACCCGCACATTGGCGGTGTGCCATACACTCCCATTCGGTTGATGGGATTGGGTGTTTGCACCATCGTTTCTGATATTGAACCATTGGCAGAATTACCACAGGGCGCTTGCATAAAAATTCCACCGGATGTATATCAGCGCGATTCATTACGTGCTATTTTGGAACATTTAGCCGATAATCCTGATTTTAGAAAAGAAATTGCACATAACGGACAACAATATATTTCTCAAAACCATAATATCGTAAAAATCGCCGAACGGTACATCCAAACCCTTTCTATTTACGGGAGATAAAATGTTGTCAGGAGTAAAGAATAATAGGTTGCTTGCCTTTCTGGTTTTTGCTGTTTTGGGGATTTTGATGTTTGTTGTCATCCAGCCGAGCATTTTGCGTGCCGCGCCCGGCAGCGAGACTATCAGTTTGGGGGGTGACATCGTAAAACATGCATCGCCAGCGGCTGCGGATTTCAATGGCGACGGCGATTTGGAAATTGTGGTTGGGGCAAACGATGGCATGTTGTATGTGGTAGCCTACGACGATTCAAACTGGTTGGTCGTGTGGTCACGGCAAACGATGCTTGATATCAATGCGGCGAACCCACCGACTCACCAGTCCACCGGGCGCATAGAATCGGCACCGGCTGTGGCAGATTTGGATGGTGACGGCGATTTAGAAATTGTGGTCACCACCGGCGGCTTGCCCGAAGATAAAATCAATGGCGGGGTGTTGGTATATAGTTACCAATCCGATTCGCCATGGTCATTTGCTATTGATGGCGACTGGCCCCAACCGAAAATTGATGCGGTTGGCGGTGGTGCCGGCGCCGGATTTCCGGACGGCTATTGGGATGGTATTTATGCCTCACCGGCTGTTGGTGATATTGATGGCGATGGCAAAATGGAAATCGTTTTTGAAGGTGAAGACCGTCGCATTCACGCATATAAACATACCGGTACAGTGGTTTCGGGGTGGCCCTTTTTCCGAGATAATGGCGACCCGATTTTACGCGGTGGACTTTCTTCTCCCGCGTTGGCAGATATAGACGGCGATGACCTGCCGGAAATAATTGTTGGTGGCAACAGCCCCAAATGGAGCGGCAGTGGCGCAGCCGATTATTCTTATGCCACCGTATGGGCGCTGAACGGCGATAGCACCATTGTTGACGGCTGGCCCCAACACGTGCGTCAGTGGGTCGATTCTTCCCCTGCTGTGGGTGATATTGATGGTGACGGCAGCCCGGAAATTGTGGTGGGAACCGGGCGTCGCGGCATCAGCGGAGATGGCGGGCATTACGTATTTGCCTGGCATGCCGATGGAACTTCTGTAACCGGCTGGCCCCGACCCACCGGCGGTGAAGTGCTGGCATCGCCTGCATTGGCTGATTTGGATGAAGATGGTGTGTTGGATGTGATAGTCGGGTGCGGGCTGGAAACGTCGAATCCCGATTGCACATATTTGTATGCGTGGAAAGGGTCGGGAGCAAATGTACCCGGTTTCCCGATGCAACCTTACAGCGCCCAATCGTGGGACCACAGTCCCCGTTCGCAGCCCTACCCCCCCATTGTGGCAGATATTGACGGAGACGGTCATCAAGAAATTTTAATGGTGATGAGCAGTTCCGGAGGTGTTTCTGTTATAGAACATAACGGTGTTCGCAGCAGCGATTATTCTCGGGTGCAGGATAGCGGTTCGGCTATTTCGCCGCCCATCGTTGCCGATGTTGATGCGGATGGTTTGCTGGAAACAGTATTAGCCGGGCAAGTGAACGGTCAGGCAGGCGTGTATATCTGGGATGAAACCGGCGCTGCCGATGCTCAACCGTGGGCGATGTTCCATCAAAACAATCGTCGGGATGGCAAATTTCCAAACCCGCCCAAACTCGGCTTCCCCTCCGAAGTTTGGTTTCTGCACCAATCCGGCGCCGGGACAACCGCAACTCAATATGTATGGATAGAAAATCTGGGTGGGCAGCAATTTGATTGGACTATCACCAATACTAACGGAAGTTTGCAGGTTGTTCAATCTTCCGGCACGGTGGTTACTCGCGCACCGATTACCCTGACACTGGATACCAGTGGCTACAGTTTAAATACGTGGCACACACTGAATGATTTGACCATAACCGGCACATTCGAAGGCGAACCGGTGCTTTCAAGCCCCGCTACAGCCAAAGTGAAACTATATGTGGGAGACATACATCAAGTTTTTCTGCCACTGGTGAAAAAATGACGGAAATGAACGATTGGCTGGAAATTCCAGACGAAACGGTGGATGCGGCACGGGTTCGGCGAGAGATTGACCGGCGACTGGCAGAAATGCCTGCCGGAGTCGAATCG
>JALVZI010000563.1 GCA_027022125.1 Anaerolineae bacterium
AGGTGATGCTGGATTTGCGCCGGAAAATGATCGGTGAGCCGGGGGATGACACCGATTTGCCGCCGCTGTATGAAGCGGATATTGTTCCCCGCGATTATGCTATTACTTGGCGAAACCCAATTCTGGGTCCTCTGAATGCTATTTTGCGGCGTTTTGTAAATTTGGAACTGCGACGGTCAATCTATCCGGCGCTGGCACAGCAAAGTACGCTAAACCGGCAAATGTTACAAGCATTGATGCGTCTCCGCGCCGAAAATGAAACCTTGCGCCGGCAGATTGAACGGCTCCAGCAGCGAGAAAAATAGGTTCGTATGGAAATCCATCAGTTCAACCCCACGCTTTCTACCGGCGATGCCATCAGCAACCATATCGTCAGTTTGCAATCTATATTGCAATCAATGGGGCATCGCAGCGAAATTTTCTGCGAAATTCCGCCGGTGTCATCCCGCGCGCGCACGTATTCGCTGGGTGCGTACGAATCCGTCGCTTCACCGGAAAGTATTTTGCTGCTCCATTTCTCGCTCCACTATTCAGATAGCGTGATGGCGCGATTAGCTCAATTGCCCGGCAGGAAAATCCTCATCTATCACAATATCACCCCGCCACACTATTTTTGGGGCGTGAACAATATGTATTTTGAAGCGGCGAGCAGGGGTTTTGCCCAACTTGCCAACCTTTCGACGCTGGCAGAAGTGGGATGGGGCGATTCGGAATTCAATGTGCAAACGCTGAAACAACACGGGTGGCAGAAAACGGGGGTGTTGCCCATCGCGTTTGATGCTCGAAATTACGCGGTCACACCCGACAAAAAAATAGAGAGACAGTACCCGTCCGCCGCAAATGTGCTTTTTGTCGGGCGAACTTCGCCCAACAAACGTTTTGAAGATTTGATTGTTACGTTTTTCCACCTAAAAAAAATACGCCCCGATGCAAAATTGTTGCTGGTTGGTTCCACCCATAAAATGACACGGTATGTCGATTTTTTGCACACACTTGTGGCTCGTCTCAATTTAACAGATGTTCATTTTTTGGGGCATATCAGTCAGGCGGAGTTGGCGGCTTGTTATCGGGTGGGGAATGTTTTTTTGAGTATGAGCGAACACGAGGGCTTTGGTGTACCACTTTTGGAAAGTATGCACTATGGATTACCGGTGGTGGCATACAAATCAACCGCTGTCCCCGAAACACTGGGGGCAAGCGGCATACTTTTTCGCCGAAAGGAACACCGCGCGGTTGCGGCATTGATTGATGTACTGCTGGCAGATGAACCGTTGCGGCGAAAAATTATCAGCCAACAGCGCCGCCGGCTGCAAGATTTTTCGGTGGCGCAGGTGAAAATGCGGTTGCGGCAGTTACTGGCTGATGCGGGTGTACACTGACCGCACCCGATGGGTTACCACTTCCCACGTGTAATTTTCGTGTACTTTTTGGATTCCTATTGTACCCATCGTTTGTGCCAAACCCGGTTGACCCAAAATTTTGACGATTGCTTTTGCCAAACTGTCGGCACTGTTTGGGGTAAACAACAAACCATTTCCCCCGTCATCAATCAGAGACGCCACCGCGCCCGCATTCGCGCCGATGACCGGTTTGCCGTGCGACCATGCTTCCACGAACACGATGCCAAACGACTCCGCAGTGGATGGCAGCACCAGCACATCACAGGCAGAAAGCAGGGCATGTTTCTCCGCCTCCGAAATATCATTCAGCACCAGCACTCGCGTGTCATCGAATTGCCGCAACGCTGCGGTTGATTCATCGGCTGCGCCCGCGAAAATCACGAGCGCGTCGGGAATCTCATCCCACACCTGCGGCATCGCTGCCAGCAGAAAATCGAATCGCTTGCGCGGATTCTGTCGCCCCAATGCCAAAATGACCGGCGCA
>JALVZI010000564.1 GCA_027022125.1 Anaerolineae bacterium
GGACGTGAGACTTTGGACTGACTAACTTGAAACCCGAAACTTGAAACCTGAAACCCGAAACCTGAAACCCCTAACCTTCCCCGCGCTGGCGGGAACCATACACGGCATTTTCACCCGTCACGGCGGATACAGCCGCCCGCCGTGGCACGGGCTGAATTTCGGGCATCTGGTGGGCGACGACCCCACCGCGGTGGATGCCAACTTTCGGCTGGCGTGCGCCGCGCTGAACACCGACCCCGCGCGGGTGGCATCGCCGTTTCAGGTACACGGCAACCGTGTGTGGCACGTCACCGCCGAAAATATCTCGTTTCGCCGCGAACGCGCCGACGGGATGATAACCCGCGAGCCGGGCATTCTGCTCCATATGCGTTTCGCCGATTGCACGCCGCTCCTTTTTTTCGACCCGGTGGTCGGCGCGGTGGGACTGGGGCACGCCGGTTGGCGCGGCACGATGCAGAATGTGGTCGGCGCGGTGGTGCAGGCAATGACCGATACTTTCGGCAGCAATCCCGCCGACATCCGACTGGTCATCGGACCCAGCATCGGCGTGTGCTGCTATCAGGTGGGGGAAGACGTTTGGCGCGCGGCGGTACAAGCCTTCGCCGACCCCGCGCCGCTGTTCGACCGTAGTCACGGCGATATGCGTTTCAACCTGTGGGAAGCCAACCGGCGGCAGGCAGAGGCGGCAGGTGTGGGCGAAATTGTCGTCAGCGGCATTTGCACATCCTGCCACACCGATGATTTCTTTTCCCACCGCGCAGAACACGGCAAAACCGGGCGCTTCGGCGCGTTCATCGGACTGACAAATAGCGAATGACGAATAGCGAATAGCGAATGACAAATGACAAATGACAACCGTATGACCATTGAAACTCGACTGCAAACCGTACAAAACCGAATCGCCGATGCTGCACTGCGCGCCGGGCGAAACCCCGCCAACGTGACGCTGGTCGGTGTCAGCAAATTTCATCCGGTCGCGGAAATGCTGACGGCGTATCGCGCCGGATTGCGACATTTCGGCGAAAATCGCGTAGAGGAAATCACGGCGAAGATTCCCGATTTTCTGGCGCAGATTGACCCCGCCGACCCGCCCGACATCCATATGATTGGGCGATTGCAGAGCCGAAAAGTGCCGCAACTGCTGCCGCACGTACAGATGATTGAATCGGTGGACACCGTGAAACTCGCGCTGCGCATCAACCGCATCATCCACCGCGATGATCTGCCGCAAATGCCCGTTTTGCTGGAATGCAACATTTCCGGCGAAGCCAGCAAAGCCGGATTTCCCGTTTTCGGCTGGGAAACCGATGAAGCCGTGCGCGCCGCATTCTGCGCGGCGGTGGAAGAAATTCGCGTGCAGACGGGCATCGAAATTCGCGGACTGATGACGATGGCGCCCATCGTTGACGACCCGGAAGAAACGCGCCCGATTTTCGCCGGTCTGCGCCGTCTGATGGCATTTTGCGCAGAGCGCATTCCACAGGTAAAATGGGAACATCTCTCGATGGGAATGACCGATGATTTTGAAACTGCCGTGGAAGAAGGTGCAACCATCGTCCGCGTGGGACGCGCCATTTTCGGCAAAAGAGAGATTGGTTGATTGGAGATTGGTGATTCGTATTGCGTGAAACGTGATGCGTGAGACGGATAGGGATAGAGATAGAGATAGGGAGGCGTTGAATCGTTGACCGCTGAAAACTGACCGCTGATTGCTACCCTGCTACCCTGCTACTTTGCAACCCTGCAACCTTGAACTGACGACTGAAAACTGAAAACTGACAACTTGGAAAAACCTATGCTCGAAAACAAACGAATCGCTTTTATCGGCAGTGGAACCATTGCCCAATCGATGATTGCCGGGCTGGTGAACCAAAATCTGGTTGACCCGCAGCATATCATCGCCAGCGGACCGCGCAAATCGCGCGGCGAGCAACTGACCAAACGATACGGCATTCGCCATACCACTAAAAATGTCAACGCCGTGCGCGATGCCGATATTGTGGTACTGTCGGTAAAACCGCAGGTAATACCGGAAGTGCTGGAAGAACTGCACGAAAAAATCAAGCCCGATGCGCTGGTCATCACGGTGGCGGCGGGCGTGCCCATCAAAAAAATCACCACCGGATTGAACCATCCGCTGGTGGTGCGGGTGATGCCCAACACGCCGGTGCGGGTCGGCAAAGGAATGTCGGTATGGACGGCAACTGACACCGTTTCCGAATCGCAGCGCGGCGCGACGCAAACCATTTTCCGGTCGCTGGGAAAAGAAATTTTTGTCAGCCACGAATATTATCTCGATATGGCAACTGCGCTGTCGGGCAGTGGACCCGCGTATGTGTTTTTGTTCATCGAAGCGCTGGTGGATGCCGGTGTGCATATGGGATTTTCTCGCAGCGTGGCAGAAGAACTGGTGCTGCAAACAATGGAAGGGTCTGTGGAATTTGCTCGCCAGCACCGCCGCCACCCCGCCGAACTGCGAAATATGGTCACATCGCCGGGCGGCACCACCGCCGATGCGCTCTATCAACTGGAAAAAGGCGGTTTTCGCACCATCACTTCCAAAGCGGTATTTGCCGCATACCAGAAATCGAAAAAATTAGGGGGAAATAATTCGTGAACGCTGTTGTTACCATTCTAATCATACTTTTGAATTTATTGCAATGGGCAATTCTCATCCGGGTTTTGCTTTCGTGGTTGCCGATGGCGGGTATTCGTGTTGACCCGTACAACCCGGTGGTAAAAATACTGTACGATATTACCGACCCAATACTGGTTCCACTGCGAAAATTCACCACTATCGGGATGATTGACCTCAGCCCCGTTGTGGCATTCATCATCGTCGGCGTGCTGATTGGGCTGCTGAGCGGTTCTTAAGGAGCGATTATGGCAATCCAAAAATTTGAAATAACCAATGCCGAAAGCGGCACGGCGGTGCTGGTGCAGGTAACACCGCAAGCAGCACAAAACCGCATCACAGGCAATGATGGTGACATCATTTATGTGGAATTGAATGCCCCCGCCGAGCGCGAAGCTGTGGATGAGGCGCTGCAAACCTTTTTCGCCCGGACGCTCGGTGTCAATCGCGGTAAAGTTGCGGTGGCATCGGGAAAATCGGTGGAAAAGAAAATTGTCATCATTATGGGCGTGCCGCCAGAATCGGTTGAAACGCAACTGACCCCGCAGGTGTAATTGTTGAAATGCAGTGTCTGTTGGACAATAAATTTCAGTTATGTTACACTTATATGGTAGAATAGTTGTGTGAATGAGGTTGGGCAGTGAACAAAGAAATTCTGTGCATTGATGATGACGTTGGAATAATAGAATTGGTACAACTGATAATGCAGCGAGACGGGTTTTCGGTGCGGGGGGCATCCAGCGGCGCCGAAGGGCTATCGGCGATGCGGACGGAAGCACCGGGCGTTGTTTTGCTGGATATTATGATGCCCGAAATGGACGGCTGGGAAACCTACAAACGTATAAAAGCCGACCCCGCGCTAAAAGATGTTCCGGTCGTCATTCTCACCGCACGCAACAGTTCATTTGAAGAAGTCATCGCCCGCGAACGCGCAGGGGTGGACGATTACATCACCAAACCGTTCACGCCGCAAGAATTGCGCGAGCGGATAAAAAAAGTGTTATCAGCCAAAGAGCAACCCGGCACAGAAGTACAGTAGTAACGAGAGGCAAGCGTATGAACAACGGTGGTCGCCATATTCTGTGTATTGAAGATGAGCCCGATATGATTGAACTCATCCGCTTGATTTTAGAGCCGCGCGGGTACAAAGTTTCCGGTGCGCTGGGCGGAAAAGAAGGGCTGGAAATACTGAAAGATGATTATCCCGATTTAATTTTGCTGGATTTGATGATGCCGGATATGGATGGCTGGGATGTGTACAAACAAATGAAAGCCGACCCGGCTCTGGCAAACATTCCGGTCATTGTGGTGACTGCCAAAGCCCAAAGCATTGATAAAGTGCTGGGATTGCACATTGCCAAAGTAGAAGATTATGTAACCAAGCCTTTCTCGCCGGATGATTTGGTGGCAAGTATCTCGCGGGTGTTGGGAAACAGTGCGCCGGTACAGTAAAGGTCACTGTCGTTTTTGCGGGTTAGCCCACTCGTAAGTATAATCTTCGTTTGTGTAAATTAGTTGTTCATCGTTACCACTAAATCATAGAAGAGAGAGTAGTTGTCTTATGCCAAAGCGAACATATCAACCCAAAAAACGTCGTCGAGCGCGGGTGCACGGTTTCCGCGCCAGAATGTCCACCAAAGGTGGGCGCAAGGTACTCAAAGCGCGCCGAGCAAAAGGACGCGCCTCGTTGGCGGTTCAACCCAATCACGCCAAAAAAATCAATTGGAATGCCGGATAGCGGTATTTAAATTTGATGAAGCGCCTGTACAGGCTACGAAAAAACGCCGACATCCAGCGGGTGCGGCAACACGGGCAATCGAAATCCAATAAATTGCTGGTATTGGTTGTTCGTCCCAATCATTTAAAATGGAGCCGCTTTGGTTTTGCCGTTAGCAAGCGCATTGGGAACGCTGTAAAGCGCAACAAAATTAAACGGCAACTTCGAGAAGCGGCTCGATTACGTAAAGATAGCATCCAATCCGGCTGGGATTTGCTTTTCATCGCACGCTCACCGATTTCTCGGGCAGATTACCGCCAAATTGAAACGGCGTTAGAAAATTTGCTGGCACGAATGGATTTAATTTCCGTGCCGGAGCGAAAGTGAGGAAGTACACGTGAAATATGTGGCAATGGCATTGATTCGGTTTTATCAAATGACCATTTCCCGCGTTACCCCGCCGAGTTGCCGTTTTTATCCCACGTGTTCCCATTACGGGTACGAAGCATTTCAAAAACACGGATTTTTCAAAGGGTTGTGGCTCACCGTTCACCGAGTCAGTCGCTGCCACCCGTTCAACGCGGGCGGTTACGACCCCGTTCCCGAAAAATTCGAGGTTAAATTTCATTTAAAGTAGGTTTTTTATGTGGCAAGCATTTGTTGATTTAATTGCAACAATTTTAGAAGGGTTAAATAGCATCATCGCCGGGGTGGGTATTCCATACTCATTCGGTTTTGCGATTATTCTGTTTACCGTGTTGATAAAAGCAGTAACATTTCCGCTGAACCAAAAGCAGATGGAATCAACGCGGGCGACGCAAGAATTGCAGCCCCGCCTGAAAGAATTGCAGAAAAAGTACGGCAACGACAAAGAAAAACTGTCGAAAGCACAGATGGAACTGTACAAAGAAGCGGGGGTAAACCCGCTGGGCGGTTGTTTGCCGATGCTGATACAAATGCCAATTTGGTTCGCGTTGTATCAAGCTATTTACAAAATGGCGAGCACCTCCCCGTCGTTGAACGAGCGCTTTTTCTGGATTCCCAGTTTGGCGGGTCCCGTCGCCAATCGTTCTGCCGGGTTAACGTGGCTGTGGCCCTTTGTCAACGGCGCGCCGCCGATTGGCTGGGTGGACGCCATCAGTTATTTGATTTTGCCGATTTTGCTGGTGGTGTCTCAATTGTACACCCAGCGAATGATGTCGCCGCAATCGAATGACCCCAACCAAAAAGCGATGAGTCAGGCGATGATGCTGATGCCGCTGATGTTCGGCTATTTTGCCCTGATTGTGCCATCCGGGTTGACCCTTTACTGGTTTACCAATAATATTCTCAGTATGGCACAGCAATGGTGGATTAACCGTTCGATGGACAAAAAGAAAGCGGCAAAAGAACTGGCTGCCAAAAATGGCAACGGTTCGACAGTGGTAATTGACGGAAAATTGTCTGCAGAAAAACTACCCCCGGCATCAGAAGCCAATTCAAACGGTAATGATGCCGCTGACGGAGAGCAGGTAAAAACAGATGATGAACAATATGAAGCAAAAGCCAGTCGTCCAAAATCAAAACGAAAGCGTAAAAAGTAAAGGCAAAACCGTTGAAGAAGCGGTAGCCAACGGGTTAGCCCGGTTAAATTTAACCGAATCGCAAGTTGAAATTGAGGTAATCAATCAGGGCAGTCGTGGAATTTTAGGACTGGGCGCGGAAGATGCGGAAGTCATTTTGACCCCCAAAACTGCCGCCGACCCCACTCCCGCCGCATCCGAGCCGCAGGTGGAAACTGCCGCCCCGGCGAGCGATGCCGGCGATACCGGTCTCGACCCGGCGCTGGCACAGCGCGCGGAAGAGGTTTTGCGCGAATTGCTGGCGAAAATGTCCATCAACGGCACGGTTACATCCCGTCTCGGCACGGATTTGGTGGAGGATGACGAAACGCCGCCAATGGTGCTCGACATCACCGGTTCCGATTTGGGTTTGCTCATCGGTCGGCGCGGCGAAACTTTGCGCGCGCTGCAATTTGTCACCCGCCAGATTCTCAATAAAGAAATGGGACGCTGGGTTCCGGTGGTGGTGGATGTGGAATCGTATCTGGCGCGCCGCCGAAAAACCCTGCAACAGTTGGCAATGCGAATGGCTGACCGGGTGGTGTTCAGCGGTCGGCGCGTGTCGCTGGAACCGATGCCGCCCAACGAGCGGCGCATCATCCATATGCAATTGCGCAATCACGATAAAGTT
>JALVZI010000565.1 GCA_027022125.1 Anaerolineae bacterium
ATTCAGCCATAGGTTAAATAGAACGCAGATGACGCAGATAATGCGGATGAGCGCAGATTCTTTTGGTTTTCTCAGAAAAATCACAGACAAAAATAAAAAATCAGTGAAAATCCGCGTAATCCGTGCAATCTGTGTTCTATTTTCGTGTTCGCCGACCAAAGATTGCTTCGGTGTTGCACGCTTCGTAATGACACGCTGAATAGTTACTTTTGTTCATTGATAATTGATAATTGTTCATTGATAATTGAATCAGAATTCAATTTCCGAAATCTGTTCCCAATCCAAATTGAAATCATCGAAAGCGAAATCGTCTTCAAATTCATCGAGCGGACCCGCCACATCTCCCCGCTCACAGAACGAGCGAAAGGCGCAGAAGCGGCACGGACGGTCGTCATCCGTCAGGGGGAAGGTGTCGGCGGCGGCAATTTTGGCGATGAGGTCTGCCAGAAACGACTCGTCCGCCGCCAATTGCGCCGCGCTGTACGGGATGATTTCCGGTTCGGCGGGGGCGGCGGTGAACCAGTATGCCAGCGTGATGGCATCGGCGGGGACGGGCTGCCCCAACAGCGACTCGCCCGCTTTTGCCAGCACCAACGGATACACGCGGCTCTGCGCCCGCGCCCGCAGGCGGTCGCTGCGCGGACGGCGCAGGTTCGTTTTCCAATCGACAATCAGCACGCGCCCATCGGGCTGCGCCGCCAGCAGGTCGAATTTCGCCGCCAGCCGCCAGCCGTTCAGCACGGTTGCCAGTGTCACTTCCGGAAAAAGCCGCACGCCCGCCGCAGACAGTTCGGTGGGGCGGTGAGCCAGATAACTGCGCCACATCGCCCCCAACTCCGGCGACGGGTCATTTTCGGCGAGCGCGGTCAGCGCGGGCAGGGGCATTCCCAGCGCGTGCTGATGCGCCAAATAGTGAAAATCGCTGCCGAGTCTCATCCGCCGCTCCGATTCCTGCACGGGCGCAGTCTGCACTGCGGGCCACTGCAATCGCTGGCGGTAGTGCAGGTCGAATCGGCGCGGGCAGGTCAGGTAATCCTGCAAATTCGATTGGGTGAACTGAAAATCATCGGGGAGCATCTATTCTACAATTTTGCCGCGCACGAAACGCAGTACCTCTGGGTCGATTTTGGCGTCATCGCGCCAGCGTTCTTCCAAATTTTCGATGCCGCAGAAGTCCCACAGGGCGGCGCGGGTGGCATCGTCATATTCTCCCGAGGTGTCGCCGCGATACAGCCCGAGTTTTGCCAGCACGGTTTGCAGTTCCCGTGCCACGTCCGCCGTGATGGGGATGAGCTCGCTTTCCGGGCTTTTGCTGAAATAGAGCAGATGCAGGTCATACAGCCGATGCAATTCCTCGATGGGGGCGGGATGGTCGTCCACCCGCAGGTCAATCAAAATATCGTTGAAACCACCATAACCGCCTTTTTCCTTCACCACCAGCAGCGATGCGCTCTGCTGCCCGCGTTTGTCGCCGCCCGCCGCCTGTCCCGCCGACAGTGCCGCCAGCAATCGCTCTGCCAGTGCGCCGGCGGTTTGCTCGAAGGTCTCTGCCATCGCGTTGATGGTGGCTTCGCTGACCAAAATGTTGCCCTGCGCGGCATAATGTTCGCCGGTGCGACCGCCTGCCCAATCGTGGCATTTTGCGCCAGTGAAGGTTGCCGCATCCCCCCGCGCTGAAACGATGCCCACCTGCCGCAAATCGCGGTCGGGGTCGGCGGCAGTTAACTTTTCGATGGTTTCCTGTGCCGAGAATCCCTGTGCCAGCAGTGCCAGCCCGTCGGGACCGTAAGCGGTGTTGGCGTATGATTGGGTGGCTATCGCGCCGATACCGGCTTTTGCCCATGGCACGGCGTTTCCCACCGCCAGAAATTTCGATTGCACGGCAATGCCGAGTTCGCCGCTGGCGGGGTCGAGCGCCACAATGGAGAAAGTGGATGGGTGGGGGGCGTGGAGTATTTGCATAATAGATTCCTTTCGCAGAGAAAGACGAGGGTTCAGAGTTTGAGGTTCAAAATTTTGTGTGTAATATCCGGCTGGGGGAATTTTGAACCTGAAACTAACTCGATGCCGGTTTGCACGTGGCATGCAAAAAGGCAAAATCGCCGCGGGGAGGCATTAACTCTGCCACTTCGATGATTTCGTATTTTTCGTTGCCCAACCGAATGATGTCACCCGGTTTGGGTTCTTTGTCCATATTTTGAATCCCGCCCACATCGCGGCGTCCGGGTACAACAATACTAACTTTATACATGGTCATCATAGTCACCCCCGCTAAATCAAATTGCGATAGCGCAGTTTAAATGAGAGGTCTGCGGCAATATTGTGCATCACTTTAAAACCGACATACGGGTCATCTTCGCAGAGTTTCAGAAAAGCATCGCACGCAATTTTCTGCACGGTGACGGCGGTAGCGGCTTTTACGGTGGCAGAACGCGGACCCTGGTCAACCAGCCCCATCTCGCCGAAACTTTGCCCATGCCCCAGCGAAACGATGACCGCATCGGCGGCATTTTCGCTGTCTGGCGCGGTAAAAACTTCCACTGTGCCATCTTCGATGAGATAGAAGGCGTCCGGCGGGTCGTTGCGGGCGATGATGGTTTCGTCGGGGGCGAAGGTTTGGGTATGGCAAAGAGCGGCTATTTTTTTTAGAGAGTCATCCGCAAGCCCGTTGAACATTTCCACCTGTTTGAGAAAGGTTACTGTTTCCATAAAATTCTCCAATTTTCGGTGCTGAGATTATCTTGTTGCTATTATAACACGGTTTACCGAAGTTTGTCATGCAGAGGTTAGAAAATTAGCAACCATCCGGGGTGTAGCGGTGTTCTGCCGATTTTCACCCTTCGATACGCCCTGCGGGCTACTCAGGATGAAATCGGCAGGGAAAAACGCATCCTGATGCAAAATCAAGCCGGATATTCGTTTGATATGTAGGGGCGACCCTTGTGGTCGCCCGGAACAGGGCAGCCACAAGGGCTGCCCCTACTGAGTAGCGGTTCGCCCCGCGAACCGTGTATCGAAGGGCGTTTTTCCGTTTCCCCTGAACAGTTGCGAAAATTAACCATACGGCTCTTTCGGGATGTTTCGCTCGCGGTTGATGACCGATTCCGGCAGGCGGTGTTGTTTTTCGGGCAGGTCGCCCATTCTCACCCAGCGAATGGCATCGAAGGCAACCATCCGCTTGCGGGTGTGTTCACCGGTTAGGTCACTGAGGCGCACATATCCCCGTTTGGGCTCGAACGGGAACTCACCCAATTTTACCCATTCATTCTGATGTGCGTTCTGGTCAATTGCAATTTCGGCGCGTCCGTCGGCGTGCAGAATGCGGTAGCGAGCATTGGCGGTGGTGGCGTGCCGGGCGGGAATGAACGCCCACACCGCCCACATTCCCGCCGAAGGCAGGTTGGGTCGCCATTCTGCCCAGTTGCTTTCCGTTTTGGCGGCGGCGTATGTCCACAGCATTGTGCCCTGATAGCCATACGGCGCACTGAACCAGAAATCTACCCGCGCTTTGCGGAACGTGCCCGCCGATTTGTCGGTTTTCGGCGCATCTACCACTACCTGCGGGCGGTTGAGCAGGTTGTATCGCTCGGTGAACACGGGCGGGCGGTTCTGGTTGATGAACGCGGTGGGATGGTAATAATGGGTCAGCACCTGCATTTTGTTGCGAACCATCGGCTGCCAATTGTCAATCGGCAGCAATTTGCGCCGAATTTCAAAATGCAGATGGGCAATCCAGCGTCCGCGCGGCTTTTTGGGCGTGCGAGCCCCTTTGCCAATGGTGCCGATTTGTTCGCCGCGAGTGATGACCTGCCCTTTCTTTTTCACCAAAATTTTGTCCAGATGGGCATATTGCGTCCACACTTTTTTATCATCGGGCAGGGTGTGTTCGAGCAAAATGAAATTGACCCAAGCGGGCGTAAAGTAGCCAAAATCGAGCACCCGTCCGTTTGAGGCGGCATACACCGGGTCGCCGAGGTCGGTATCGCCGCCGCCGCGCCCATTCCAATCTTCGCCGGTGTGCCACGCGTGAAAAATCTTAAAATAGTTAGGGTCGGCGAGGGTGGTATCCACTTTGTATGTTTTCCACACATCCGCATCGGGGTCGCGGGGTCCCACCGGAAAATCGAACCCGTCCGAAATCGGTTCGGCTGCCATAGCGTTCTCCTTTCGCAAAAATGAATCTACCATAAAGTATATCGTATTTTCGGGAAAATTGCACCCAATAGGCGACAATTTCCCGACAATTTGCCAACAATCGGCAAAATTGCGGTTTAAATTGTGATGGTCGCTTGTATAATTTTACAGTGTGACGATATAATAGCATATAGTTGTCAGTTTTCAGTGACCGGTTCAACCAAAAAGGAGGGAGTATGTCTATCAATGAAATGCGTGCAGCGGTAACGGCGAAGGTGTGGCGTGAAATTGCCAATAGCGGGATTGATGTTTCGGCGGTTGACCGCACCGATATGGACAAACTGGTCGGGTTGGTGGTGGATGCCGCGCTGGCAGAGGTGGATGCTCAACTCGGCAGTTCAAACGCTGTGCGGATGGCAAACTCCGCCCCCGCCAAATGGCAAAACAGTGATGAGCAGATTTTGTGGGAGGGACGTCCGTTTCTGTCGCTGGTGACAGATTATATCATCACCAACCAGCGGGTGCGCATCATCGAAGGGTTGCTCGGTAAAAATTATGAGGATATCGAACTGGTGCGCGTGCAGGATGTGGATTTCAAACAATCCATTTCGGAGCGGGCAATGAATCTGGGCGATATTTTCATCCGCAGTCACGACCCAAGCAACCCTGAGGTGATTTTGCGGAATGTGCAGAACCCGAAAGACGTGCACGAAATTTTGCGGCGGGCGGTCATTCAAGCCCGTAAAGATTTCGGCTTGCGCTACCGGGAAGAAATGTGAGTGTTTGTCATTTGTCATTTGTCATTCGTCATTTGTTGATGCGTGAAACGTGATGCGTGATGCGTGAGGGAGATAGGGATAGAGATAGAGAGTGGGCAGGTGAGAAAGTGGGAGCGAATAGCGAGTGACGAATAGCGAATAGCGAATAACTGCAACTCTGCAACCTTGCTACCCTGCAACCTGACTTTGGACTTTGGACTTGAAACTTTGGACTTGAAACTATGACCAAAAAACTATTATGGATAATACTGACACTGGCGCTGCTGCCGTTGGCTTCGGCGCAGGCACAATCGCCCGCGCTGAAAATTTCAGTGGAGGCGGGATTTGACGGGTACGCCAAACAGAACGTGTGGATGCCCATCACCGTGCACGCCGAAAATAACGGCTCGTCCGTTTCCGGCGAAATTCGCGCCCGCGCCAACTACCCCGGCGAAACTTATGCCACCAGCCTGAACCTGCCCGCGCAATCGCAAAAAACCGTCACCATTTTGGTGCCCTTTCACGGCGATTACACCGTGCAATTTGTTACCGATGACGGGCAGACCCGGTTCAAAAAAATTGTCAGCCCGCGCGGGCTGGCGCCATACGATTATTTTGTGGGCGTCATCGCCGATAGCCGCGACACGCTGAGTTTTCTGGCGGGCTTGCAGAGTTCAACCGGCAGTCCGGTATCGGTGGCACATTTGCGCACGGGCGATTTACCGGCGCAGGTCGGCGGGCTGGCGGCATTCGATGCACTCATTTTCAACGGGGTGGACACCGGCACACTTTCCGCCGGGCAGATTGCCACCCTCTCCGACTGGGTTGCCGCCGGAGGGAAACTGGTGGTCGGTGGCGGTCCCAACGCCGGATTGACCGTCAGTGGGCTGCAATCGCTGTTGCCCGCATCCGATTTTGTGCTGAAAACCGTCTCTGCGCTGGACGGGCTGCAAAATCTCGGCGGACGTCCCATCCCCAATGAAGGACCTTTTTCCGCCGCCGTGCCGCAATCGGTCAACGGGATGGTCGATTTGTATGAGCAGAATATGCCGTTTTTGGTGCGGCAATCGCTGGGCGACGGGCAGGTGGTCTATTTCGCGCTCGATTTTTCGCTGGCGCCGATGGACGGTTGGGCGGGCAACAAAACTTTCTGGCGGCAGGTACTCCAACCGCTGGAAAGCCACCCGCCATTTTATGCCGGATATGATGCCCCCCGTGCGATGACCGATTATCTGGCGGCAATTGAGGGGAGCGGACTGCCGTCGCCGCTGTTTTTTACCGGCTTTTTGTGCCTGTATTTCCTTTTTCTGGTTCCGCTGAATTACTGGATGTTAAAACGTTTCAAACGCCGCGAATGGGCGTGGCTCACCATTCCCGCGCTGATTGTGCTTTTCACGCTGGTGGGATATGTGGGCGGTTTTCGGGCGCGCGGAAGAAACAGCATTTTGCGCCAACTGTCGGTGGTGTGGCAGCAGGATAACGCTTCGATGGCGCAAGAAACAGCATATTTGGGACTGTATGCGCCGGTGCGCGACCATTTCGACATTGTTTTTGACGACGTGGCATTGGTTCAACCCAGCGAAGGGGGCAACGGTTTTCGCGGTATCAAAGCGAATGTTTCCGCGCCGACGACCATTTTTTACGGCGCGC
>JALVZI010000566.1 GCA_027022125.1 Anaerolineae bacterium
AGACCATAGGAAAGGAGGTTCAGAAAAATGCGTACCTACGAAATGATGGTGATTTTTCATCCCACGCTGGATGAAAGCGCGGTTGCCACAGAAGTCGAAAAAACGGCGGAACTGGTAAAAGCCAATGACGGCACTGTGGTAAAAACAACCATCTGGGGGCGGCGCAAACTGGCGTATGCCATCAATAATCAATTGGAAGGGTCGTATGTGCTCTTCTATTTTGAGATGGAACCGTCGGCGCTGGCTGAGTTTGAATTCAACTTGAAGTTGGATGAGAACATTTTGCGTTATGTGGTGCTGAAAGTTGATGGCATCGCAGTTGCCGAACCGGCTGCCGAAGCCGCTGCCGAAGTGGAAGAAGCGCCCGTCGCTGCGGAAGCAGAAGCCGTCGCCGAAGCACCGGCGGAAGAAGTTGTCGCTGAAGAAGCCGCACCGAATACCGATACAGAATCCACAGAATAACTGTTTCTGGTCACGAACAAAAAAGAACGCACACAAAGGTTTGATAAAGGCTTATGAGTCGCGGGTTAAATAAGGTAATGATAATTGGAAATGTGGGACGCGAGCCGGAACTCCGTTTCACATCCGCAGGGAAACCGGTCACATCGTTCAGCGTGGCGGTGAGCCGCCGCTGGACGGATTCCAAAGGGCAACGCCGTGAAGAAACCGAGTGGTTCAGCGTGGTGGCGTGGGGAAATCTGGCAGAAATTTGCGCCGATTTTCTCTACAAAGGGTGTCAGGTGTATGTTGAAGGTCGCCTGCAAACCCGCCACTGGGAAAACGAACTCGGTCAGCGGCAGTACCGCACCGATGTGGTTGCCAACGAAGTCACCATTCTCGACCGCAATCACGGCGAAAACGGGCATTCGTCCAAATCTGACGATGGCGAAACCGTATCGGAATCTCTGCTTTCGATGGAAAAAATAGAGGTATAGAAATGGCTGCACCAAGAAGAAATCAACGCTATATTCGGCGAAGAAAAGTATGTGCTTTTTGCGTTGACCACGTTAAATATATCGATTGGAAAGACGTGGACACGCTGAAACGGTACATTATGCCCAATGGCACCATCCGTGCCCGGCATAAAACCGGAACCTGTGCCAAACACCAGCGCCAATTGGCAACCGCTATCAAACGCGCGCGTTTTATGGCGCTGTTGCCGTACACAACTGCACACGTGCGGGCTTCCGGTTTTAATCGGCGGTAGTAATTCACCGTTTCGACAATTCATAATGAAATAACGCGGGTAGCCCGACGGTTGCCCGCGTCTTTTTTGGAGAACTTTATGGCAAAGAAAAAACCGTCCTCATTTGTAAACCGAAAACATATAGCGCGTGCTCAAAAAGAAGCCGAAGAGCGACGCCGGGTGTATATGGGATTGGGCGCACTGGCAGTGGTTGTGCTGGCGGTGCTGGCGTGGGGACTGCTGCAAACATATTATTTCACCCCGCGAAAACCGATTGCGGTGGTGAACGGCGTTAAAATTACCCGACAGGACTATCAAAAACGGGTACTGTATGAGCGCGCCCTGCTTGATGAGCAAATGCAACTCATTCAACAGCAGTACCAGCAATTTGCCGACACCTTCAAAGATTCGCCGGAACTGCTGAAATCGTTTCAAGACCAAACCGAGCAGCAGTTGAACCAACTCTATTCCCAGCGCGCGGGTCTCGGACGGTCGGTGCTGGATGAAATGATTGAAGAAGAACTGACGGCGGAAGAAGCGAAAAAACGCGGCATCACCGTTTCAGATGAAGAGGTGAACGCGATGTATGACCGCATTGCTGCGGCACGAGCCGGTGGATTTACCGAAGCCTCGGCGCAAGAAACTGTCACCGCGCGGCAGAACGCCACCGCCACCGCGGCGATGTTCACCCCCACCCCGACGCTTTCCACCACTACCGTCATCAC
>JALVZI010000567.1 GCA_027022125.1 Anaerolineae bacterium
GATGATGAGTTTGTCAGTTTTTTGCCGCTGGCGTGGATTGGCGAACAAATGATGGCATTTGCGTGTAGCCTTCAACGGGGCTTCCCGCTGAATTTCCCCGAAGAGCCGGAAACGGTGCAGCAGAACATCCGCGAAATCGGACCTCGGGTGATGTTCAGCCCGCCGCGCATTTGGGAAAATATGGTCAGTCAGGTGCAGGTAAAAATTGAAGATGCTTCGTGGTTCAAACAGAAAATGTACCACTGGGCAATGCCCGTCGGGCGGGCGATGGCGGATACCCGTTTCAAAAAAGAAGAGCCATCGCTGGGATTGAAAATAAAGTATTTTCTCGCCGATTGGCTGGTGTTCCAAATGATAAAAGACCATTTGGGGTTGCGCCATCTGCGGCGGGCATACACCGGCGGCGCGGCGCTGGGACCGGACGTGTTCCGCTTTTTCCATGCGATGGGTGTCAATTTGAAACAAATTTACGGGCAAACCGAAACCAGCGGTATTTCGGTGGTGCACCGCGACGGCGATATAAAATTCCAAACGGTGGGCACGCCCATTCCCGATACCGAGGTTCAAATTGACGAAAACGGCGAAATTTTGGTGCGCTCGCCGGCGGTTTTTGTCGGCTATTTCCGTAACGAAGAAGCCACGCGCGAAACGCTGATTGACGGCTGGCTCCATTCCGGCGACGCGGGATATTTCGATGAGGACGGGCATTTGATTGTGATTGACCGCGCCAAAGATGTGATGACGCTGCACGACGGCACCAAATTCAGCCCGCAGTTCATCGAAAATAAATTGAAATTCAGCCCGTATGTGAAAGAGGCGGTTGTTTTTGGCGGCGATTGGCCCTTTGTCACCGCGATGATGAACATTGATATGGGCAATGTCGGCAAATGGGCGGAAAACAACCAGATTGCCTACACCACCTACACCGATTTGGCACAGAAGCCGGAGGTTTACGACCTGATTCGCAAGCACGTTGAGTCCGCCAACGCCGATTTGCCGCCTGCCGCCCGCATCAAACGATTTTTGCTGCTGCACAAAGAGTTGGATGCCGACGACGCGGAACTCACCCGCACGCGAAAGGTTCGGCGGCGGTTTGTGGCACAGCGATACGAAGACATCATTTCGGCACTGTACAGCCAAAGCGACCATCTGGATGTGGAAACCGTCATCACCTATCAGGATGGACGCACGGCAACCCTGCAAACACGGTTGCGCATCGAAACGCTCGACGGTGCAGAGGCATAAAAGGGGAAAACGATGGATCAATTTTTGCAATTAACACTGAGTGGATTGACCAACGGGGCGGTACTGGCGCTGGCGGCACTGGGATTTGTGCTGATTTACAAAGCCAGCGATGTGATTAATTTTGCTCAGGGCGAATTTCTACTGGTGGGGGCGTATGTGATGTTCGCTGTGGTCGGCGAACTGGGCTGGCACTGGACGGTCGGCATTGTGGTGACGGTGCTGGTGGCGGTTGCGCTGGGAATGCTGCTGGAGCGATTTGTGCTGCGCCCGATGATTGGCGAGCCGATTATTTCGCTCATTATGGTGACCATCGGACTTTCCAGCCTGCTGAAAGCGGTGGTCAGCGGCATTTGGGGTACGGACGAGCGCGCTTTTCCGAGTTTCATCCCCAGCGACCCCATCAACGTTTTCGGGGCAACCGTTACCACCGACAAACTGTGGGCAATCGCCATCGCTGCGGTATTTTTGGTGGCGTTCAACCTCTTTTTCCGCCGTTCCAGCAGCGGCATCGCCATGCGCGCCGTGGCAGATGACCAGCAAGCCGCGCTGTCGATGGGCATCAGCGTCAAAAAGGTTTTTGCCATGGCGTGGTCAATTTCCGCCGCCACCGCCGCCATCGGCGGTATCATCATCGCCAACATTTTGGGGGTCAGCGGCAACATCAGCGGCGTGGGCTTGCAGGTTTTCCCGGTGGTCATTCTGGGCGGACTCGATTCCATCCCCGGTGCGGTACTCGGCGGGGTTATCATCGGGCTGTTGCAGGCATACACCGGCGGATATGTGGGGCACGGGTTAAATTCTATCATCCCGTTTATTGTGCTGGTACTGATTTTGATGGTCAAACCATACGGATTGTTCGGGCAGGAAATCATCGAGCGGGTGTAATTTAGCCGTCGGCTATTCAGGGGGACGGGAAAAACGCCCTTCGATACGCGGTTCGCGCAGCGAACCGCTACTCAGGATGCGTTTTTCCCTGCCGATTTCATCCTGAGTAGCCCGTAGGGCGTATCGAAGGGTGAAATCGGCAAGATATACACTGCGCACCGAGTAGTTAAAATCAGTGAAATTCGTGGTTAAAATGATGACCACAATTAAACGTGGTGCTACCTCACAGAGGAGTCTTCAATGGAAAGTGGAATTTTTTTCAGCGATTATGCCAAAGATATGGCGTTGCGGCGCACACACGCCGAGAAAATTCGGCTGGTGCTGGCAATTTTGTTCGCCGTCAGTGCGCCGTGGCTCGCCAGCAAATATCAACTTACCCTGCTGAACCAAATCGGCATCGCCGCCATCGGCGCCATCGGGCTGAACATTCTGGTGGGGTTCACCGGGCAAATCAGTTTGGGACAGGGCGCATTTATGGCGGTGGGGGCATACACCTCCGGCTTGCTGGCAAAAAATATGGGATTGCCCTTTTGGGCTGCCGTGCCGATTGCCAGTTTTGTCACCGCGGGGGTGGGCGCATTTTTCGGCATTCCATCGCTGCGGTTGAAAGGGTTGTATCTGGCGATTGCCACACTGGCGGCACAGCAAATCATCCAATGGGTGATTACCCACTGGGATTATGTGACCGGTGGGGTGGACGCGCTGGTCATCCCCGCGCCGACTCTGTTCGGGCAGCGGGTTAACGGCGAATTTAAATTCTACTGGGTCATCCTGTTCTGTCTGGTGCTGACCATCATTTTCACGGTCAATCTTTTCCGCTCGAAAGTGGGACGGGCATTTATCGCCATCAGAGACCAGGATATTGCCGCCGAAGTGATGGGCGTGAATCTGTTTCAATATAAACTGTTGGCATTTGCCAGTTCCTCATTTTTTGTGGGGCTTGCCGGCGCACTGACGGCGCATTATCGCACCATCATTTCGTGGGAGCGGTTCACCATCGAAACTTCCATTCTCTATTTGGCGATGATTATCATCGGCGGGTTGGGGTCGGTTTCCGGGTCGGTGTACGGGGCGGCATTTATGGTGCTGCTGCCCGCGCTGCTCAACAATTTCGGGCGGGCAATGCACGGCACAATTCCCGCGCTCGACCAAATTATTCCCTTTTTACAGCAGGGCATGTTCGGCATAGTGATAATTCTGTTTTTAATTTTGGAACCGGAAGGGTTGGTGAAAATCTGGCGCAACATCAAAGATTATTTCCGGTTATGGCCCTTCTCGTACTGACGTAAACAAATTTGTACTCGATTGAATCTTTTGGCAGGAGGTGACGCATCGGGAAAAAAACAACACAACATTCTCTATCGGTAAAAAATCGTAACTATTCAGCCACAGATTAAATAGAACACAGATGACGCAGATAATGCGGATGAACACAGATTTTCCATAAAAATCTCTGTGAACACTGTGAAAACTCTGCGATTCTCTGTGTGCCATCAGGCACGCTGTACAGTTACAAAAAACCAACCATTACCCCAAGGAGGAAGAAGTGAAACGTTTTTCATTACTAATTGCATTACTGTTGATTGTGCTGGTTGCGGCGACCGCGTGCGGCGGTGGCGGCGCAAAAAATGACAGCGGTCCCATCAAAATCGGCGGCATTTTCGATTTCAGTGGTCCCACGTCCGGACCCGGCACACCGTACGGGCAGGGTATTCAGGCATATGTGGAATGGAAAAATGCCAATGGCGGCATTGACGGGCGCAAAATTGACCTGATTTCGCAGGATTACGGCTACAAAGTTTCCACCGCCGAGCAACTGTACAGCCAATATGTCGGCGAGGGGATTGTGGCATTTCAGGGTTGGGGCACGGGCGACACCGAAGCCCTGCGCGGCAAAATCGCCGAAGATAAAATCCCGTTTATGTCCGCATCATACTCTATCAACTTGGCGAAATTGGATGAAGCCCCGTACAATTTCTTGGTCGGCACAACCTATTCCGACCAAATGGTGATTGCCCTGCAGTGGATTAAAGAGCAGGGCGGCAAAAAAGTGGCATTTTTACACCACGACAGCCCCTTCGGACAGTCACCCATTCCCGATGGCGAAGCCTATGCCAAAGCCAACGGTATGGAAACCCTGACTATCGCTATGCCCGGCGGCGCCACCGACCTGACCCCCGAATTGAGTCAGGTTGAAAACTTCGGCGCGGAATATGTCATCATTCAAAACGTGGCAAGCCCGGCGGCGCTGGCAATTCGCAACGCCAAAGATTTGGGTATGACCGCGCAATTTGTATGCCTCAACTGGTGCGCCGATGAGAGTCTGGTCGAATTGGCGGGCGATGCGGCGGAAGGCGTGGTCGGCACGCTGCCTTTCACCCCGCCCAGTGTGGATGTGCCCGGCGATGACGACGTGCGGGCATTCGTCGCCAGCAAAGGCGAAGACCTGAACAAACTCGGTCTGCATTACACGCAGGGCTGGGTTACGATGGAAGTGATGGCTGCCGGCATCGAAAAAGTTGTCAAAGAGGGTAAACCTGTCACCGGCGAAAATATCCGCGCTGCGCTGGAAACCATCACCAATTTTGACACCGGCGGCGTGACCGCGCCCATCACCTTCACCCCGCAGAGCCATCGCGGCAACAAAGCGCTGAAACTCTTCCAGGTGAAAAACGGCAAATGGGAAGCCATCAGCGATTACATCGAATCGAGTATCAAATAGATAATCTTATTGTGCCGTAGCAGATATTCACCCTCCCCCTGCCCCCTCCCTCAAAGGGAGGGGGAAAATCCCCTCCCCCTCAAAGGGGGAGGGTTAGGGAGGGGGTTTATACTCCGTAAATTTACGCAACACGCCATACGTCACACAACCCGAACACCCGTGAGGTTCCTATGTTGAGTTTAAATAACGTGGAAGTAATTTATGAAGATGTCATTCTTGTGCTGAAAGGAATGTCGCTGGAAGTGCCCGACGGGCAAATTGTGGCGCTGTTGGGCGCAAACGGCGCGGGAAAATCCACCACGTTGAAAGCCATTTCCGGCTTGCTGAAACCGGAAAACGGCGAAGTGACCGATGGCGACATCCAATTTCAGGGCGAACCCATCCACACCCTCCCCGCCGAAGATGTGGTGCGGCGCGGCATCTTTCAGGTTATGGAAGGGCGGCGGGTGTTCGAGCATCTCAACGTGGAAGAAAATCTCATCGCCGGGGCATACACCCGCACCGACCGCCAAAATGTCAAACGCGATTTGGAAATGGTGTACACCTATTTCCCCCGTTTGAAAGAGCGAATGAAACAGTCTGCCGGCTATCTTTCCGGCGGCGAACAGCAAATGCTCGCCATCGGACGGGCGTTGATGGCAAAACCGAAACTGGTGATGCTTGATGAACCGTCGCTGGGGCTGGCGCCGCTGCTGGTGGTTGAAATTTTCGACATCATCAAACGCATCAATCAAGAGCAGGGAACCACCATTCTGCTGGTGGAACAAAACGCGCTGCTGGCACTGGACATCGCCAATTATGCCTACATTATGGAAAACGGGCGCATCGTGCTGGACGGCGAACCGGACACCCTGCGCGAAAATGCCGATGTCCGCGAATTTTATCTGGGATTGACCGAAGTCGGCAAACGCAAAAGTTACCGTGACGTGAAACATTACAAACGCCGCAAACGGTGGCTCAGTTGACGGAGGAACGCCATGCCATTTGATGACCGACTGCAAGCAATCATCGCGCACGCTTATGCCAACGCGCCCGCGTTCAAAAAAATGATGGATGCTGCGGGACTTTCTCCGGCGGATATTCAATCATACCGCGATTTGCCGAAACTCCCCGTGACCACCAAAGAGCAGTTGCTGGAAATGCAGCGCGAAAATCCGCCGTTCGGCGGCTGGCTGGCTGTGCCCCCCGAAACGGTGGAACACGTTTTTGTGTCGCCGGGACCGCTGTTTGAACCCGAAGGTGCGGATTTCCCCGAAGAATGGCGCTCGGAAGTGTTTGCCGAATTGGGCATCGGGCGGGGCGACATTGTTTTCAATACCTTCATGTACCATCTCACCCCCGCCGGACTGCGGCTCGACGCGGCGGTGCGCGCCACCGGTGCGACCGTCGTTCCCACCGGACCCGGCAACACCGAATATCAGGTTGAAATTATGCTGAAATTGGGCGCGACGGGATATGTCGGCACGCCCAGTTTTTTGAAAATACTCTTTGAAAAAGCGGCGGAAATGGGCATCCCCGCCGAGAAAATCCCCGTAAAAAAGGCACTCTTCACCGCCGAACCGTACCCGCCATCGCTGCGAACCTATTTTGAGGATGGATTCGGTATGCGCACGGCGCAAACATACGCCACCGCCGAACTCGGCATTATTGCGTATGATACCGGTGGCGAGCCG
>JALVZI010000568.1:0-1012 GCA_027022125.1 Anaerolineae bacterium
CGCGCCCAACCCGCCGACCTGCGTGCCGCATTCGCGGAAATCAACGTTTTCGATGCGCCCGTCATCTACCAGAATCCCGAAATTGCCACCGCCGTGGCAGAGTTGGACAAAGGGCACGCGCCGGTGCTGGGGCTGGGCAATTTTGAACCGGATGCAGTGATGCGGGCGACAGTGGGTTCAAACGCCGTTTGGTGGCTGCCACCATTCCGCAACGATACTGAACAGTTTTTGCTGGACAATTTCGGGGTGGCATACCGCGGCGAATCGGGCAAACGGCGCTGGCTGCTGCTCGCCCGCCCCGACGGCGACCCGCAAACGGTGCAAGCGCGGTTCGGCGGGGCGATTGTGCTGGAAACGGCGCATATTTCGGCGGAACTGCACGAAAATTCGCCACTGGCAGTAACGCTGGTCTGGCGTGCGGAGAAAAGCGTGCCGCAGGATTATCAGGTCTTCATCCATCTGAAAAATGCGGCGGGCGAAACAGTAGCGCAAACCGACGGGCAACCCGTCCATTGGACGCGCCCCACCTCGAGTTGGCAGCCCGGCGAAACCGTCACCGACCGCCACGCGCTGTGGGTCGGCGCACTGCCGCCGGACGATTATTCGCTGGTGGTGGGGCTGTATCTGCCCGCAACGGGGGAACGCCTGCACACGGCGGACGGGGCGGATGCGGTGGTGATTGGAGATTGGTGATTGGAGATTGGTGATTGGAGATTCGTATTGCGTGAGGCATGAAACGTGATGCGTGAGGCGGATAGGGATAGAGATAGAGATTTGTTGACTCGCTGACTCGCTGACTCGCTGACTCGCTGACTCGTTGAATCGCTGAAACGTGATGCGTGAAACGTGAAACCTGCCACCCTGCTACCTTGCAACCCTGCTACCCTGACTTTGGACTTTGGACTTTTGAAACTTGGGACTAATTGCAACCTTGAACTTTGAACTGACAACTGAAAACCAACAACCAAAATGGAGAAAACTTATGAACAATCGAACTACACTCATTACCGGT
>JALVZI010000568.1:1022-1905 GCA_027022125.1 Anaerolineae bacterium
GGCTGGAATTTGCCCGCATTTTTGCCCGTGAAGGCTACAATTTGGTGCTGGTTGCTCGCAGCGCCGATAAACTCACCGCGCTGGCGGAATCGTTGGCGGAGGAATTCGGCATTTCTGCGCTGGCACACCCCGCCGATTTGACCGACCCCGCCGCGCCGGATGCGCTATTCGCCGCGATGCAGGAACAGGGTATCGCGGTGGATGTGCTGGTGAACAACGCCGGATACGCCACATTCGGATTTTTCACTGAAACGGATTTACAGCAGGAATTGCACGAAATTCAATTGAACATCACCGCACTGACCCATTTGAGCAAACTGTTTGGGCGAGAAATGGCAGCCCGCCGTCGCGGCGGCATTCTGAATGTCGCATCGGTGGCGGCGTTTCAACCGGGACCGCTGATGGCGGTGTATTATGCCAGCAAAGCGTATGTGCTCTCTTTTTCAGAGGCGCTGGCAAATGAAATGGCAGATTTCGGCGTGACGGTATCGGTACTGTGCCCCGGCGCCACCGCCACCAACTTTTTTGACCGGGCAGATATGGGCGAATCTGGGTTGGTGAAAAATTTACGAATGATGGACGCGAAAACCGTCGCCGAGATTGGGTATCGTGGGTTTGTGCGTGGCAAAACGGTGGTCATTCCCGGTTTGATGAATCAATTGATGGCATTCTCAAGCAAACTCGCATCGCGTCGAATTACAACAAAAGTTGCCCGCAAATTGCAAGAAGCCAAATAGTAGTTTCTAGGGCGTGTTGACGTTTTGTTTTCAGCGGGAAAAACGCATCCTGAGTAGCGGTTCACTGCATGAACCGCGTATCGAAGGGCGTTTTTCTTGCCGATTTTTACCCTTCGATACGCCCTGCGGGCTACTCAGGATGAAAA
>JALVZI010000569.1 GCA_027022125.1 Anaerolineae bacterium
GCATAAAAGACAACTTCACCCCTAAATTGTGCGGGTGGATTTTCAATTATTGAACAATTGCTAGCGTGGCGACCAGTGATGCCGGCACGTAGTTTTCAACGCAGGAGATAGTTATGGGTATTTTGGATTCGCTGAGCAATAAAAAAGAAGATAAATTTGTCAGTTTGCTGATTGAGCAGGCAGAAGTGACGGTCGAAGGGATGAAACTGCTGGAAACGTGCATTTTGCAACTGGACGAAACCAGCATCGACCAAATTCGCGCCAAAGAATATGAAGCGGACGAAATTCGGCGGGTGCTGATTGATGAATTGCACAATACGTTTGTCACACCGTTTGACCGCGAAGATATTTTCAACCTGTCGCTGAATATTGACGATATGCTCGATTACGCGCTGACCACCATTCAGGAAATGGATTTGCTCGGTGTGGAAGCCGATGAACATTTGACGCATATGGTCGCGCTCATTCGACAGGAAGCAGAAGAGTTGGCAATGGCGATGCATCGTTTGATGGCGAACCCGCGTGTGGCGGGACAGCACGCCCAGCGCGCCAAAAAACTGGAAAGCGAAGTGGAAGACACCTATCGCCGCGCCATTGCCGAGTTGTTCACCAAAGCGAAGGATTTTAAACCGCTGATGCTGATGCTGCGCCGCCGGGAAGTTTATCGGCATGTGGCAAATATGTCCGACAAAGCCAATGCCGCCGCCGATGTGTTCGGTATGGTGGTGATGAAACTGACATAACCTATTTTCCCACCGCTGCCAGCATTTCTGCAATAGACGTAAATTTCACCCGCGGACGACCCTGCGCTCGTCCGCGTTCTATTTCCAGCGCATCCAATTTTTGCCAATCGGCATACGAGAAAAATTGCGGTTGGCGTTCGGCAATCAGCAATTGCACCGCCGTGCCATCGGGTGTTTCCGGCGAAAAATGCTTGCCCTGCTGTAAATCGAACAGCATTGTTTGCACCGTTTCGGCGGCGTCCGGTTTGTTTGTGCCCACAATCCCCGACGGACCCCGTTTTATCCACCCGGCGGTATATTCGCCGATGCACGGTTGTTCCGTTTCCGGGTCGAACACCCGACCGTCTTCATTGGGAATGATTCCCCAGCGCGAATGGAACGGCACGCCGGGCAGTGGCACACCGCGATAGCCAATCGAGCGGAAAACCAACCCGACCGGTAATTCCTCAAATTCGCCGGTCGGCTGGGGGCGCAGCACGCCGTTCCCCGTGTCAACTAGTTTATTTTTGACGACTCGCAGTGCGCGCACCGCGCCCGTGCCATCATCCAGCAATTCCACCGGCGAAAGCAAAAAACGGAAAATGATTTTTTTCGGTTTTGCCGCATCGGGGGGCATTTCGGCAAACGATTGCAGCATTTCCAGTTTGCGGCGGGTTTGCCCGTCGAGTTCCGCCATCTCGCGGCTGAAATCGTCCAATACCAGTTCTTCCGGCGCAAGCACCGGTTGAGCGGCGGTCAGGTGTCCCATCTCTTTCAGTTCGGGGATGGTGAATGCCGCTTGTGCCGCGCTGCGTCGCCCCAAAATGTAGATTTCTTTCACGCGGCTGTGACTCAGTGCTTCCAGTGCGTGGTCGGCTATATCCGTCACAGCGAGTTCATCGCGGGTTTTTGCCAGCATCCGCGCCACATCCATCGCCACGTTACCCACACCGATGACCGCTACCCGTTCCTGCGTCAAATCGAATTGGCGGTTGCGGTAATCGGGATGCCCGTTCACCCAACCGACAAACTCGGTGGCAGAGTGGCTGCCGCGCAAATCTTCGCCGGGGATGCCGAGTTTGCGCGCACTGCGTGTGCCGATGGTGTACACAATTTGATGGTAATGGCGGCGCAAATCGTCCACCGAAAGATGTTTGCCCAATTCCACATTACCGAA
>JALVZI010000570.1 GCA_027022125.1 Anaerolineae bacterium
GGTCTATTTCGGGCAGAGCACGTTTGCTCCCCCGCCATCTGCCGCGCCGACCGCCACCCCCGCGCCGGAAGTTACACCCGTTGCCACCGCATTTTTGCCCGATTACGACAGCACCGCCGACCCCGTGACGGCGGCGGAAACCGACAATCGCCCCTTCTGGCAAATTGCGCTTGATATGGGCGTGAAATTGCTGCTGGTGATTGGGCTGGTTTATGCCACCCTGCTGGGATTGCGCTGGCTGCAAAAATTCAAAAATCCGATGAGCGATGGCGGCGCGACCATTCAAGTGCTGGAAACGGTGGGGCTTGCCCCCGGACGCTCGCTGCATTTAATTGTGGTGGGCGAAAAAACCCTGCTGCTGGGTTCCACCGAACAGAATATCTCGCTGCTGTCAGAGTTGGCAGACGCGCACATTCCGCTGCCGGAAGAACCGCCGTC
The DNA here is from genome assembly GCA_027022125.1 of Anaerolineae bacterium. Lineage (GTDB taxonomy): Bacteria > Chloroflexota > Anaerolineae > 4572-78 > 4572-78 > JANTHQ01. Next base: position 439 of record JALVZI010000570.1, read on the forward strand.
GGCGTTTGAAACGCAACTTTCCCAAACCGAAATCGCGTTTCCCGCCGATGAAATACCGGCAGAACCGGGCGTGCCGCCGTGGCAAGCCACGCTGAGCCAACTGCACCATAACGTGCAATCAATGCGCCAAACAGTGGGAGGTTTGAAAGATGACCTCGCGTAAAAAACGACTGCTCATTTTCGCGCTGCTCGCCGGGTTGGTGCTGGTATCAACCGGCTGTGCGTCTCAAAATACCGTCGCCGTGCCATCCATTGAATTTGGCGGGCAAATCGGCACCACTTCCGACCCGCAGGTTGTCGGCACGGAACTGCAAATTTTAATTTTGCTGACGGTGCTCAGTTTGGCGCCGGCACTGCTCATTATGGTGACGGCGTTTACCCGTATTGTGATAGTTTTGTCGTTTGTGCGCAGCGCGCTGGCACTGCCGCAAATTCCGCCCAATCAGGTATTGATTGGATTGGCGCTGTTTTTAACCTTTTTCGTGATGGCGCCCACTTGGAATCAGGTCAACCAAAATGCCATCCAACCGTATTTAAACAACCAAATCGACCAGCAGACGGCGTATGAGCGCGGCATTCAACCCGTGCGCGAGTTTCTGTTCAAACAAACCCGCGAACGTGATTTGGCGCTGTTTGTAAAAATGGCGAAATTGTCGCGCCCCAAAAATCAAGATGACATCCCGACCTATGTGCTGGTTCCCGCGTTCATCATCAGCGAATTGAAAACCGCGTTTCAGATGGGGGTGCTGATATTCATTCCGTTTTTGGTGCTGGATATGATTATTGCCAGTGCGCTGATGTCGATGGGGATGATGATGCTGCCGCCATCGCTGGTTTCGATGCCGTTTAAACTGCTGCTATTTGTGATGGTTGACGGGTGGCATCTGGTGGTGCGGTCGCTCATCACCAGTTTTGGTTCGTGAAAGATATCTTCGGGAGAAGGGGAAAAACGCCCTTCGATACGCGGTTCGCCGCGCGAACCGCTACTCAGGATGCGTTTTTCCCTGCCGATTTCATCCTGAACTAAATGAAACTTTTGAAAGGTGTGTCAAAATTACAAAAATCATCGGTAATTTTTATGATGTCATTCCCGCGAAAGCGGGAATCCACTATGTTTCGCTATGGATTCCGGATATTTCCCTGCGGGAAATTCCGGAATGACATTAAAAATCCGTGAAATTTGTGAAAATTCGTGGCTGAAATTCAGTCACACAAAAAGTTTCAACCAGTTCATTTTGTAACTGCTCAGGGGGCGGAAAACCGTAGGGGCACGCTGCAGCGTGCCCCTACGAAGCCAAAAGAATCGGTCAATTCGCGCCAAAATCCGTAGGGGCGACCTTTATGGTCGCCCAAAACAGGGCAGCCACAAGGGCTGCCCCTACGATTATTCAAAGCGAACACAGCACGCTGAATAGTTACGAAAAATAAAGATTTTTGTGCCTGAAAGTACACAAAAAAGACTTTTAAATCTTTGCGACTTTGCGGCTTTGCGTGAGGCAAGCACCTTTTTTCAGTGGACTCAGAAACCTGAAACCCGAAACTCGAAACCTGAAACCCCATCCCACAGGACACAAAACTATGAAAAACATAACCGTACTCGGCGCGGGGCTGGTTGGCAGCGCCATCATCAGAGATTTAGCCACCGATTTTTCCGTGCTTGCCGTGGATGCCAGCGATGCGGCACTGGCTCGGCTGGCGGGTACACCGAACGTCACTACCGCGCGCGCCGATTTGAGCGATGCGGCGTCGGTGCGGCAGGTCATCGCCGCCGCCGATTTGGTGGTGTGCGCCGTTCCCGGCTTTATGGGATTTGCCACCCTGAAAACCATCATCGAAGCGGGAAAAAACGTGGTGGACATTTCATTTTTCCCCGAAGACCCCTTTGAACTGGATGCGCCGGCGCGGGAAAAGGGCGTCACCGCCGTGGTGGATTGCGGCGTCGCGCCCGGATTGTGCAATATCATCGCCGGATATGTGGATGCCCGGCTCGACCGCACCGATGAATATATCTGTTATGTCGGCGGGCTGCCCAAAGTGCGAAATCTGCCGTATCAGTATAAAGCCGTTTTCTCGCCGATTGACGTGCTGGAAGAATACACCCGCCCGGCGCGGCTGGTGGAAAATGGCGAAATTGTGGTGCGCCCCGCGCTGTCAGAGGTGGAATTGCTCGATTTTCCCGGCGTCGGCACGCTGGAAGCCTTCAACACCGACGGGTTGCGCTCGCTGATGAAAACGCTCGATGCGCCGTTTATGAAAGAGAAAACGATGCGCTATCCGGGACACGCGGAATTGATGCGTATTTTCCGCGAAAGTGGTTTTTTCAGCGCCGAACCGCTGACCGTTGGCGGGCAATCGGTGCGCCCGCTGGATGTCACCGCGAAATTACTTTTTAAAGAATGGAAACTCCAACCGGGTGAAGAGGATTTTACGCTGATGCGCGTGATTCTGCGCGGCGAAAAAGATGGTCAATCCGCCGCATACAGATTCGACCTGTTCGACACGTTTGACCCCGAAACGGGCGTGCATTCGATGGCGCGGACGACCGGATACACTGCTACCATCGTGGCGCGGCAGGTGCTGGCGGGGCTGTTCGCCGAGACGGGCATCTGCCCGCCGGAATATGTCGGGCGCACCGCCGGCTGTTTCGACAATCTGCTGGCGGAATATGCCAAACGCGGCATTTCCGTGACCGAAACGGTGGAAGCGCAAAAATAGTTCAAACTTTGCAAAAGCTATCGTTTGGCGGTATGATACCTGCGTCCCAAAAATGGGCGTGGTTCATTTGACTGACAATCATTTTTACAAATAGCCATTTTGCCACCAATACCATCCGTGAAACGTGATTTTTTGCCGGTGGAAAGTTCCGCCGCGAGCATTGCCGGTTGACCAAATCGCATCACGCATCACGAAAGTTATTGGCAAAGGTGTAAAGTTTGCAAAGACGATTTTGAGCGTCAGTGAACCATACTCAAAAATGCCATAGCGCATCAAAACCTACCAGCAGTCAAGGAGCGAATTATGCCAATTATCGAAGGAATTCTCGGACGTGAAATTTTAGATTCGCGGGGCAACCCGACGGTGGAAGTGGAAGTTTTTCTGGAAGACGGTTCGGAGGGGCGCGCGGCGGTTCCGTCCGGCGCATCTACCGGCATTCACGAAGCGCTGGAATTGCGTGACGGCGACGACTCACGGTTCGGCGGCAAAGGCGTGCTGACGGCGGTTGAAGCGGTGAACACCGTCATCGCCGATGAATTGGAAGGGATGTTCGCCACCGACCAAGAGGAAATTGACGCACTGCTCATCGAACTGGACGGCACGCCGAACAAAGCCAAACTCGGCGCGAATGCCATTTTGGGTGTCAGTTTGGCGGTTGCCAAAGCCGCCGCAATGTCCACCGGACAATCGCTGTACCGCTATCTCGGCGGCGTCAGCGCCAAAACTCTCCCCGTGCCGATGATGAACATTTTGAACGGCGGGGCGCACACCGGTTGGCAATCTACCGATTTTCAGGAATTTATGATTATGCCCGTCGGCGCGAGCAGTTTCCGCGAGGGGCTGCGCTGGGGTTCGGAAATCTATCACAATTTGAAAAAAGTGCTCAAAAAGCGCGGATACAGCACCAATGTTGGCGATGAAGGCGGCTTTGCCCCCGCGCTGAAAGACGATGCTGAAGCGGTGGAAGCCATTTTGGAAGCCATCCAAGCCGCCGGATACACCCCCGGCGAGCAGGTGCGCATCGCGCTTGACCCCGCCGCCTCTGAACTTTTTGAGGATGGCAAATATCATTTGCGTATCCAAAATAAAGTGCTCACCTCCGAAGAAATGGTCAAATTGTGGGAAAGTTGGGTGGCGCAGTATCCCATCATTTCGCTGGAAGACGGGTTGGCGGAAGACGATTGGGACGGTTTTGTGATGCTGAATCAGGCGTTGGGCGACAAAATCCAAATTATGGGCGATGACCTGCTGGTCACCAACGTGGAACGAATCGCCAAAGGTATTGAAATGGGTGTGGGAAACAGCGTGCTCATCAAACTGAACCAAATCGGCACATTGAGTGAAACGATTGCCGCTGTGGAAATGGCGAAACGCGCCGGATGGACGGCGGTTGTCTCGCACCGCTCCGGCGAAACGGAAGATACCACCATCGCCGATTTGGCGGTGGCGTTGAACACCGGGCAAATCAAAACCGGCGCGCCCGCCCGCTCTGACCGCGTGGCGAAATACAACCAACTGCTGCGCATCGAAGAGGAACTCGGCGACTCGGCGGTGTTCCCCGGGATGAATGCCTTTTACAATTTGAGATAGTGTATCATCCAATCTTAATTTTCGGGTTTTCGCAAAGAAAGTAATCCGAATTTTTAGTGTAGACGATGCAGTAGTTACGATTGATATTTTTTGCGATTTTTACCGTAGGGGCGGCTCGCGAGCCGCCCCTACAAATTTTGGCATCATTTTTCCCAGAAATAGTTTTGAAACTCAGCGGAAATCGTATCGTCTGTGTCGTCTGTGTTCTTTTTGTTTTCCGGAAAAAACCGCACCGCTTGACAAATTCCCCAATCTTTCCGACAATTAAAACAAATACTCACCCTTTTTGCCGGTGGTTTTGATTATGCTATCACTCTACATTATTTTTGGCGTCGGCATTCTGCTTGCCCTCGTCGCAATTATTTGGCGATTGTCTTCTCTCCGCTCGTCCATTCCCTGTCCAACTTGGCTGGGCTGGTTGGTCGAATTGGATAATCCGCTGTTCAGAAATAACAGCGCCCGCGAAATTATTCGGCATTTGGCGCTTGAACCGGGGATGAAGGTGCTCGATTTCGGTTGCGGACCGGGGCGATTGACCATCCCCGTGGCAAAACGAGTCGGCTCCGGCGGGGAAGTGACCGCTTTCGATATTCAAGCCGGGATGTTGCAGCGCGTGCGGTCGAAGGCGGCGGCTGAAAAATTGGATAACATTCGGTTTGTGCAGGGAGGCGCCGGCGAGGGGAAATTGGGGTGCGAGCAGTACGACCGGGCGTTGCTGGTAACGGTGCTGGGCGAAATTCCCGACCGCCAAGCGGCGCTGGCGGAGATTTTCGACAGTTTGAAACACGGGGGCATATTATCGGTGACAGAAGTCATCGCCGACCCGCATTTTCAGCGGCGGGACAGCGTGCGGCAGGCAGCCACGGCGGCAGGTTTTGTCGAGCGTGCATTTTTCGGCAATCGAGTATCGTACACCATAAATTTCGAGAGACCGTAAAGTCCCCCCATCAAACCGGCGCACCGACCAACGCGCCGATGGCGTCTCGAAATGCGTTCATCCCCCAGATGATTAAAATTGCCAGCGCCAGCCCCAGCAGCAGCGTCGGCACAATATCGTTCCCCGTGCGCGCCGACCCCTCCCGCCGCAGAATCATCGCCGCGAAAACGGCGTTGATGAGCGTCAGCATCAGCACCACCCCAAACGAACTGAAAAAGGTGAGCGGATACAGCAGAAACGGCGGTCGCCATAGTTCTTGCGCGTTCGGCCCCCCCCGGGAGCGACTCAAGGCGTACAGTCGGCGAAAATTTTTGATGATGGGCTCAGTGTTCGCCACGGCGGGATGCCACAGCGTTTCGTTGACCACCGGCATCAAAATGGCAATCATTGCCAGCCCGTGAAACGTGCCGGTTATCAGTCGCAGCCAATTTTGCGGCTCGTATAGCGATGGCACATTCGGCAAATCGTGCAGAAAAGCATTGACCCCGTCTACGCCGAGAATCACGATAAACCCGACCAACGTCGCCAGCACCGGCGTTGGCGACCACTGCACCGACCGCTGCCGCCCCAGCACAAAAAATCCTGCCAGCCCCATCACCGCACCGAGATAGATGCCGGTGCAGCGGGCACACAGCGGCAACTGCTGTCCGTTCACCGTGAATGAATGCGATGGCAGTTGATGGCACACGGCGCGCCCCACCGACCACGTTTTGCCATCGAAACTGACGGGCGGGTACAGCAGAAACAGGGCGATGACCAGCAGCGAAAATGCCACCGCGACCCGCACGCCCCAGTGT
>JALVZI010000571.1:0-3393 GCA_027022125.1 Anaerolineae bacterium
CTTTTACGCTTCTCTCTTTTTTGCATCGAATTTTCACAAATTTCACAGATTTTATGCCTAAATTTGAGAAATTCGCGTTAATTTGATGCGGAAATCCGGTCAAACAAAAAGTTTCAATAAGTTTTATCCCTATCCCTACCACGCATCACAGAAATCGTTGGCAAAAGCGTAGAATTCGTTAAATTTCAGCATCAATAAACCACACCCATCGGAGCATCAATGACCACACCAATTTTATTCGGTATATTTCTAGCATTAGCCCTGCTGTTCGGCTTTTTGAACGGCTTTCACGATAGCGCCAACATCGTTGCCACAATGATTTCATCCCGGGCTATTTCTGCCCGAATGGCGCTGACAATTGTCGCCATTTCAGAATTTTTGGGACCTTTTCTGCTGGGCAGCGCAGTCGCCAAAACCATCGGTTCCGATGTTGCCGCGCCGCAAGCCATCACCATCGCCGTGGTGATGACCGCGCTGATCAGTGCCAGCGTGTGGAATCTCGTCACATGGTATTTCGGCATTCCGTCCAGTTCATCGCACGCGCTGTTCGGCGGCATCATCGGCGCGGTCATCATCGGCAGCGGGATGGACGTTTTGCAGGAAAAAGGGATTCTCACCATCAGCATCGCGCTGTTCACTTCGCCCATCATCGGTTTCTTTTTGGGGATGATACTGCTGAAATTGACGCTGTGGCTGGCGCGGGGCGCGACTCCAAAAGCAAATATCTTTTTCAAACGTGTCCAAATTCCCACCGCCATTGCGCTGGCGTTGAGTCACGGTGGCAACGATGCCCAAAAAACGATGGGGATGATTGCGATGGGGATGGTGGTGATGGGCTATCAAGATACCTTCACCATTCCAATGTGGGTGGTGGCTATCAGCGCCGCATCGATGGCGCTGGGAATGGCAACCGGTGGGTGGCGCATCATCCACACGCTGGGCGGAAAATTTTACCGCATCCGTCCCATCCACAGTTTCACATCGCAACTCACATCGGGGATTGTTATTTTGACCGCATCGCTGCTGGGGGGTCCCGTCAGCACCACACAGGTGGTCAGCACGGCGATTGTCGGTGTCGGCGCGGCAGAACGGAAATCGCAGGTGCGGTGGGGGGTGATGTACGATATTCTGGTGGCGTGGGTACTCACCATCCCTGCCACCGCAGCGATGGCGGCGCTCATTTACCTGCCGATTCAGGCACTGGTGAAAATATAGCGGCGCGGGGATTTTTCCAAAATAGGGGATGGCGGTACAATAGCAAACACCAATCGAGACACTCGGAGGCACAGATGAGCGAAAATAAATACAACACGCTGATTGCGTTTTTATTGGGGACGGCACTCGGCACGGCGGTGGGGATGCTGCTGGCGGCGCTGTACACCCCATATTCCGGCGAAGAAACCCGCGAGCGCATCCGCAGCCAAAGCGCCGCGCTGAAAAACCGGGTGGTCGCTGAAAGCGATGAGTTCAGCAACCGCATTCGCAGCGCAACCGATGCGTGGGTGGCGCAACTGCAAGCCGTTGCCGATGATTTGGTGGCACAGGGCAAAATGACCACCGAAGATGCCCGCGCTCAAATTGATGCGCTGCTGGTAAAAGTTCGGGAATAAAACGGGTTGCGAGTGGCGAATCTATTCGCTATCGCCATTTGCTGCCGGCAATTCATCGCCCGTTTCTTCTCCCATCGACAGATTCCCCTCCAGCACGGCGGATTCATCTTTGTAAAAATTGGCGACCCGCACATCTCCGCGCACCCGACCATCGCCGATGATTTCCAGCCGCCCGTAAGCGTGAATTTCCCCCGTCACTTCTCCGGCGACGGACACATTCTCGGCGATAATTTTCGCCGAGACCCGCCCGGTTTCCGATACCAGCACATTTCCCACAACTTCAATCGTGCCATCTTCGCACATTCCGTCAATGCGAATGTTGCCATCGCTTTTTAAATGCCCGGAAAAACTGGTATTTCCACCGATGACGGTTTCAATTTTATCAAAAGGTATTTTTTTCGATTTGAAAATGTCGAACATAGAGTCTCCAGTTGTCAGTTGTCAGTGGTCAGTCCCAAGTTTTAAGTCCAAAGCCTAGGGCGTGTTGACGTTTTGTTTTCAGTGGGAAAAACGCATCCTGAGTAGCGGTTCACTGAGTGAACCGCGTATCGAAGGGCGTTTTTCCCTGCCGATTTTCACCCTTCGATACGCCCTGCGGGCTACTCAGGATGAAAAATCGGCAAACGTCAACAGAACCTAAAATAATGAGCGAATTTGCAAATGGGCGAATGAGCGAATCTCTAATAACCAATCTCCAATCTCACCGCTCACAGTTGCTCCACCGGCACGGGGACGGATTCCACGATTTCAGCCAGTACGGTTTCGGGCGTGCGCCCGCGCAGACGGGTTTGCGGGCTGATGACCAGCCGGTGGGTGAGCACAAACGGCGCGAGATATTTCACGTCATCGGGCAGCACAAACGACCGACCGCGCATTGCCGCCAACGCCTGCGCCGCGCGGTACAGCCCCATACTGCCGCGCGGACTCGCGCCCAATTCCACCGCCGAATGTTCGCGGGTGGCGTGAACCAGCCGCACCATATATTGCCGCACGCTCTCTTCCACCGCAATTTCGCGCACCTGCGACTGCGCCGCCAGCAGTTCGGCGGGGGTGGCAACCGCTTCCAGCGTGTCCAGCGGGTCGGTGCTGCGATAGCGGAGCAAAATCTCGTTTTCTTCCGCTTCGGTGGGATAACCCAAATGTACTTTCAGCAAAAAACGGTCAACCTGCGCTTCCGGCAACGGAAACGTGCCTTCCAATTCAATGGGGTTTTGCGTTGCCATCACCAGAAACGGGCGCGGAATGTTGTGTGTCACACCGTCCACCGTCACCGTGCGTTCCTGCATCGCTTCCAGCAGGGCGCTCTGCGTGCGCGGGGTGGCGCGGTTGACCTCATCCGCCAGTACCAGTTGGTTCAAAATGGGTCCGGGTCGAAATTCAAACTCGCGGGTCTGCCGGTTGAAAATGGAAACACCGCTGATGTCGGCGGGGAGCAAATCGGGGGTGAATTGAATGCGCGCAAACGAGCACGACAGCGAGCGGGCGATGGCTTTCGCCAGCGTGGTTTTGCCGATGCCGGGTACGTCTTCGATGAGCAGATGCCCTTCGCACAGCAGCGCCACCAGCGCCAATTCGACCACGGCATCTTTGCCCACCAAAACCTCACCGATGTTCTTTTTCAATCGTTCTGCAATGGGTTGAATGGTCATTGACTCTCCGGCGGTTAAAAGTAGCAGTATTTTACCACGAGCACCGCCATTCGGCTAGAATGCCGATGCTTGCCATTTTCGAGATAGCACTCTATACTTGATGCAGGGAAAAGTCCCAACGTGAAGCGGCATTT
>JALVZI010000571.1:3403-6468 GCA_027022125.1 Anaerolineae bacterium
GAATGACATTTAAAATCCGTGAAATTTGTGAAAATTCGTGGCTTAATTTCAGTTACACAAAAAGTTTCAACAAGTTCATTGACAAACGACCAAGTTTTGCAACCGAACTGCGTATTGCGTATTTCGTACTGCGTAAAATCACGCAATACGCAATACGTTTCCACAAGCAGTAATCCGGGAAAATGCAAAATAACACAATCCCCAAATAGTATCCTACCCCTAGACTGGACATCACGTGACACGAATTTACATCTCGCTAGATCTTGAAACCACCGGACTTGACCCCGAACACGACCGCATCATCGAAGTGGGCGCGGTTCGTTTTCGCGGCGACCGCGTGCTGGATGAGTTTCAAACGCTGGTTAACCCCAATACCCACATCCCGTACCAGGTACAGCATCTCACTGGCATCAGCAATGATGATGTCGCCGATGCGCCGCAATTCCGACACATTCGCGGCGCGCTGCAGCGATTCGTCGGCAATGCGCCCATCATCGGACACAACATTCAGTTCGATTTGGCATTTTTGAACAAACAAGGACTGTTCACCGAAAATCCCAGCATCGATACGTTTGAAATTGCCAGCATTTTACTACCCCACGCCGACCGGTACAGCCTGAAAGCGCTAGCGCATCTGCTGGGCATTACCGAACCACCGACCCACCGCGCGCTGGACGATGCCCGCGTGACCCACCTGCTGTTTGAGGCGCTGCTGAGCGATGCCCGCCGTCTCGACCCGCGCATCATCAAAGATGTGGCAGAGATGGCTACGCGCAGCAAATGGGCGCTCGCGCCCGTTTTTAAAGATTTGGCGCGGCAGCGTGTGGGACGCATCAACAGTGTGCTGGCACGCGAAATTTCCGCCCGCCGCACCGAAATTTTCGGCAGAGAAGAACCCGTCTCGCTCCCCGAACCGCGCACGCCGCCGCAAAAATTGAACATCGACGCGCTGGCATCGCTGCTGGAGCCGGGCGGAAAAATAGAAAAAGCGATGCCCGGTTTCGAGCATCGCCCGCAGCAGGTGGCAATGCTCCGCGCGGTTGCCGAAGCCTTCAACGAGCCGTACCATCTGATGGTGGAAGCCGGCACCGGCACGGGCAAATCGATGGCATATCTGCTCCCCGCCATCCATTGGGCGGTGCAAAACAATAGCCGGGTGGTCATCTCCACCAACACCATCAACCTGCAAGACCAGATTTTGCACAAAGATTTGCCCGCGCTGAAAAAAGCACTCAATCTCGATTTTCGCGCGGCGGCGCTGAAAGGGCGCGGCAATTACGTGTGTCAGTACCGGGTGGAGCAATTCCGCAAAAAAGAAAACCTGTCGCCCACCGAAATGCGTCTGCTGGCGAAAATTATGGTGTGGCTGCCGAACACCGTCACCGGCGACCGGCAGGAACTTTTTCTGCCCGATTACACCGAGCAGGCACTGTGGGGGCAGGTGAACGCCAACGCCGAACTCTGCCCGCCCGACCGCTGCGCCCGCGAAGAATGCTTCTTTTTCCGCGCCCGTCAAGCCGCCGAAGCCGCACACGTGCTGGTGGTCAATCACGCCCTGCTGCTGGCGGATATTTCGGTGGGCAACCGCGCCATCCCCGAATATCGCTATCTGGTTATTGATGAAGCGCATCATCTGGAAAATAGTATCACTCGCCAACTCAGTTTTTCCGCCAATGAGAAAAGCATTTTCCAACTGCTCTCATCGCTCACCGATAACAGCACCAGCCCGCCAGTGCTGATGCGCCGCCAAATCGAAAAAGCGGGGCTGAACAATCTGCTCGGCGAATTTGAAACGCTGGCAACCAAAACCCAATCGCAGGCAACCGCCGCCCATCGCGCCGTGCAAACAATGTTCAACACCCTGCAATCGTTTATGGCGGAATTCAGCAAACAGCAAAACAACCAGTATGACCGCAAATTGCGCATTTCGCCGCAAATGCGGGTTCAACCCGGCTGGAGCGATGTGGAAATGGCGTGGGACAACACCGACCTGCTGCTGGCGGATTTGGACAAACTGCTGACCAGAGCACATAAATTGTGGGACGGGGTGGATTTGTATGATGTTCAGCACTGGGAAGAGACGATGCAATCGCTGAACACCGTGCGGCTGATGCTGGATGAGATGCGCGAAAATTTGCGGCTCATTTTGGCGGAAGGCAATAAAGATACCATCACGTGGATGGAAGAAAAGGTGCGCACGCAGGATATTTCGCTGCACGCCGCGCCGCTGCACGTGGGCAATTTGGTGCGCCAGCATCTGTTCGACCAAAAGGAAAGTGTGGTGCTGACCAGCGCCACTATGCGCACCGATAACAGTTTCGATTACATAAAAGAACGGCTCGGCGCGTGGGATGTGGCGGAATTGTCGGTGGGGTCGCCTTTCGATTACAAAAATTCCACGCTGGTTTTTGTGCCGACCAACATCCCCGAACCGAATACCACCGGCTTCCAAAAAGCGTTTGAAGAAACGCTCATCAATTTGGCAATCGCCACCGATGGGCGCGTGCTGGTGCTGTTCACCGCGTACAGTCATTTGCGGAACACCGCCAACGGCGTGCGCCGCCCGCTCGCCGAGCACGATATTGTGCTGTACCAGCAGGGCACGGGCGCCAGTCGGCGGCAATTGCTGGAAAATTTCAAATCGGCGGAAAAGGCGGTGCTGCTCGGCACGCGCAGTTTTTGGGAAGGGGTGGATGTGCCCGGTGAGGATTTGAGTGTGGTGGTTATCGCCAAAATACCGTTTGCCGTGCCCAGCGACCCGATTTTTCAAGCCCGCAGCGAAACCTTCGACGATGCTTTTATGCAATACTCCATCCCCGAAGCGATTTTGCATTTCCGGCAGGGTTTCGGCAGGCTCATCCGCACCCGCGACGACCGGGGGGTAGTGGTCATTATGGACAAGCGGGTGCTGACCAAACGGTACGGCAAAGCGTTTCTCGATTCGCTGCCGGATGCCACCATCCGGCGCGGGCTTTCCACCGATTTGCCGCAAGCCGCCGCCGAGTGGATTGCGGGCAAGGGGTAAAGCAATTTTCGCCCGATAGCGCCCGGTTATGCTATAATAC
>JALVZI010000572.1 GCA_027022125.1 Anaerolineae bacterium
CCAACAGCACCACGTCCATAATCATTTGAACATCGCGGTAAAAGACATTTGCTGCCGCAACGATAAACCCTACCCCAAACAGAAACACCAACTCAACAAAAATCACAAATGGCAGCAACAGTGCCCACATGGTTAACGGAATATGGAATAAAAACATTATCGGGAGCAACATCACCAGCGCCAGCAGAAAATTCACCAAATTCGATAGCGCGCCGGAAATTACCAAAATCTCACGGGGAAAATACACCTTGTTAATCAAGTGAGCATTTCCAACAATCGCCCCCGTCGCCGCCATCACCGAATTCGAGAAAAATTGCCACGGCAATAACCCTATTAAAACAAAAACCGGAAAATCGTTGACCGCCTGCCCACGCATCACCGTAAAGACAGCCGTGAACACAATCATCATCAGCAGCGGGTTCAACAACGACCACAGCACACCCAACACCGAGTTTTTATAGCGCACCTTTAAATCACGTATCACAAGGTTTTTCACGAGTTCCCGAAATTCCCACAACTCGCGCGCCCGCAGCACCGCCTGACGCCCAAGATACGCCACCCGCTCTCGAAGACTCGATGCCTCGACCACACGGATTACTGTTCGCGCCCCTGTTTTTTCGATTACGTACACCGAGACCTCCACTCATCTTCACCAGCCAAAAACAGTATTGTATCCAATCACCCAATTTGTGGCAAAAAAATTGCTTGGGAACCCGAGTTCCCAAGCAATTTACTCACTGCTCGGCGACAGCAAATCATCCAGCAACTTGCGCATGGCAAACAACGCCCCTTCTACCACCTCATCCCCCGCAAAACGCTCTGCAATTTGTTCCAGCGCCGCCTCATACGCTTCATCCCCCAACGAGACCAACTCGTACACTGTTTTTGCCGCCTGATATAATCGACGGCTCAATCGTTCTTCGACCCCCACCGTAGACACACGCTTTAACGTTTTTGGTTTCCGAGGTTCAGCAACCAAAGAAGCAACCGCTCGCCCCGATAGCCTCTGGTCGATAATTTGCAACATCATCTCTCGCTGCTCATCTTCGGTTTTCAACTGCATCACCGGTCGCAATTGCTTTTCCGTAAGTTGCGCCGCTTCCGCCAAGTCCTGTAAATCGGCTGGCAAATTCAATAACCGCAGGTAGTTTCGCACCATTCGCCCGCCGATAGCGCGTCCCGCAAACGCCTTCACCTCTTTACCGACAGCCTCATCCAACTCGCGCTGGCTCGGCAATTTGATGGTTGTCTCGCCCGGAACCCGGGTTCCCAAATCTAATCGCAATCGGTCGCGAATTTGCCGAATCGCTCGTGCCCGAGCAATCGCCGACAAGTCCTGCCGAGCGGCATTCTCCGCCTGTTGTCGTCTGCGAATGAGTGTTTCATCATCCGGCAACGGCTCAATCACACATCGAATACGGCGAAACTCACCATGTCCCCGCAAGACTAATAATTGATGTGCCCAATAGCGCCGCTCCCCTTCTGCAACCTGATAAACTGCGACGCCGGGCTCATCATCACGAGTGACCGCATACACGTTGATGGGCTGGCGGAGTCCCACACTCAAAATCGAATCTGCCAGCGCATGTAATCCCCGGTCTTCGACGCCCTCTTCGCCCCCCGCAAACGAGCCATCTCCCCCTAAAATCATTCGTGCCAATCGATCGCCACTTTTAGCACGGGAAACTAATTGTTCGATTGCCTCTCGCGGCGATAATTTTCCGTCGTTAACCTGTGTCCTCAAATCGCCGGGTAGCACGAATCGCGGTTGGTTGGGGTCAGGAAAAATTTTGTCCAAATCAACTTCGTAAACCGTCTTGTCTGTCGGCGCAAAGCCGAGGTCGGCAGTGCCCAGTCCCCGCACCAAATCATCTATATTTTCACCGGGGCTTGACTCGCCGAGGTTTTGCAGGTTAATTTTTCTACGTGCCATACATCGCTCCCGTTCGCACTAAAAATTCATCACATACCTGCCGATACACCGTCGCATACCGTTTGAACTCCGGACCGCTACAAAAAACCGCCGGTGTCTGCATTTCTGCGGATTCGCGAATCCGCACGGAAGACGGCACTACCGTTTTGAATACTTGGTTTTTATATATCTTTCGCACAGCTTGTTCCGTGGTTTGGTCGTAAATGGTTTGGCGGTTGATATTGTTTATCAACATACCGATGATTTTCAATGTGGGATTGTACCATTTTTGCGCCGCCGAAACATACTTTATGGTATCCGCCAACGCAGTGCGACCGCCCGCACCCGGGTCAACCGGGATGAGCACCATATCAGCCGCAACGAGTGCATTCATCGTCAACCGGTCAAGACTCGGCGGACAATCAATGAGCACCCAATCAAAAAAATCGCGAATTGTGACCCGTTTTTCCGAGGGTTTTTTCGTCAAACTGCTGCGCAACCGAAGTTCTCCACCTTCAATTTGCACTTGCCCGTCTTTTATCATTTTCAAGTTGTGGTCAGCCGGAATCGCAAACAGGTTTTGATACTTGGTTCGCAAAATAGTATTATCGATAAACCCGTCTTCCATCAATACCTTCGAAAGTGGCACCGGTGCTGCCCCAACCCCCAGATAACTCAAACTGAGCGTTTGCTGGGGGTCTAAATCAATTGCCAACACCTTGTATCCCTGCTCAACGAGCGCTCCGGCTAAATTAAACGCCGTTGTACTCTTCGCCGAACCACCTTTTAAATTCGTTATACTCACTATTTTCATCGTTACACAATCCTATTTCACAGGAATCGAACTTCTTTCGCCGAACCGACAACACTATTCAGAGCACGCAACACAACACTATTCAACCGATTCTCGAGCCATTCTCGCGCCATTGTCGAACCGGTCTGTACAGTGTACACGCCATCTTCGGCATCAACCAATCGCGTTCCCTGCATCACCGAGTTAAACATCGATTTCGTCATTTGCCCGCGCAACACATTCAACGTCTCCGACCAAACCGCCTCCGTAACCGGCACAGCAAACGGCGTACTATCATTTTCCACATTCAGTTCGTTCAACAACGGTGATGCCACACCGTCACGGGTAGCCCGAAAACCCAAATCCACCCCTGCACTATCAGCCAATTGTCGCAATGTTTTTACAAATACCGCCCCCCGATTCAGTGTTTCATCCATAGAGTACGCCAACAAAGCCTCTTCTACCGCCGCGACATACAAATCCATATGAGTTGGGAACAACGCTTTTGCCACTTTGTATAGCATCGCGCGCGAATGATAATCATCCAACAGTATTTCTGTAAACGTAACAACCGGTTCTAAAAGTTGATAATAATTCCGTTTATTTTTTTTATGTTTTTTTAGTTGATTAATATATGATTCAAGTTTGTTAACGTTACGCGCGATTGAAGTCGATTTACCCCCACGTAAATCCATTGATTCTGCGGTTACCGCCACCCCTGAACCCGTACCATTTTGTTTCACGCGGGTTTGTAAACCGGTATCATCTGGGTTTACCCCCGTGGTGGTGAACTCGGTTGCTTGGTGTTGACTTGGTGTGGGTAAATCCGGCTGATATTGGTTTATGGTGCTGCCCGAAAGTAATTTTTGCTCGCGTAAATCCGCCGAATTTTGGTTTACCTCAGGTTGGATGCGATATGTATCCAGTCCTAAATCACCCTGTTGCAATTGCAACTGCTCAACTTGATTCTTTAATTTTATCTCATCTTCGGGTGCGATAGGGTCTTCCATCAACACTTCCAGCAAAAATCCGACGCGGCGCGTCTTCCCGTTTTTTGTTTCGTAGGCATAGCGCAATCGTGGAATGAACAACGACAAATATTCGGCATAATCGTCGACGGGGATAATGTGTCGCCACGGTTTGTCATCCGGAATAACTTCATGTTTCAACCAACTGGCAATTGTTTCTTCATGAACTTGCAGAAACTCCGCCAGCATTTTCCAACTGATGGTAACACGCTTTGTTCCGTCTGCCCGGCGCGGTGAGTCGATGCACAGCCCACGCAGATATTGAACCAAAGCCCAACGCCCCGCCCCCAGTCGTGGCAGCCATTTGTTGAGCGAATAATTCGTTACAGAAATGGCTCGCTCTGGTTGGACAATCGCCGACCGCGCACTGAGATATACAGGACTGATTGAAACATCGTTTGTGTGTGACAATTTCCTTGACATGATTTTGCCGTTTGTGTTATAGTAAGGGCAATTCAGCGAGGTATGGCTTCCCTCCCTTTGTGTTGGGGCGATAATGCGCCGAAGTTGCCGTATTGATATTCAATTTTGTTGAACAACTTGCCAATGAGAGAGGCTCGTTGCCACGAGTCTCTTTTTTAGACGGTGATTTTAAGTCTAAATCTGAGGTTCTTGATGAGAATAACACTTAAAATTTACCGTTGATGCGAAAATTATAACAAGTTCTGGGTATAAAGTCAAGAGTTACTTGTAATTTTGGCACTATGGTGTTATAATTAACTTCAAAATCACGATGTAGGGAGATTGATGATGCTTGATTTGAGTATGTTGGGGTTAATGGAGCCACCATTTTCACTGTCGCCGGACCCTCGATATTTTTATATGTCGCTGCAGCATAAAGCCACTTTGGCAAAAGCAACATATGCCATCGAACAGCGGCAGGGTATCTCGGTTATCTTTGGTGATGTCGGCGCGGGAAAAACAACCATCGCGCGCCGATTGTACCAAATATACCGCGACCGCCCCGATTTCGAGACAGCATATCTGCCCACCCCGCTATACCCATCGGAGTTTCAATTTTTGAAGGGGATTTGCGCCGAGTTCGGCATTCAACCCAAACGAAGCAAGTTGGGGCAGTTGGCGGCATTCGAAAAATACCTGATTGACCTGTATCGCAAAGAACGCAATATGCTGCTGATTATTGACGAAGCCCAAATTTTAATCGGACAGCAATTTGAATTGTTGCGTCAATTGCTCAACTTTGAAACCAACACTCAAAAACTTATCCAGATTGTGCTGCTGGGGCAAAATGAGTTGCGAAACAAATTGCGGCTCAAACGTGCGCTTTCGTCGCGGTTGGCAACCCGCTCCACCATCGAACCCCTGCATTTTGAAGACACCCACGCCATGATTAACTTTCGTGTAATGGTCGCCGGTCGCCGCGACCCGCTTTTTACCGATGAGGCAATCCGCAAAATTTACGACCACAGCCACGGAATGCCGCGCGATATATGCGTTATTGGTTTGAACGCACTCCCATTGGCGCTCTTGAAAAGAGTGAATATAATTGACGGTGACATCATTGATGAAGCAGTGAAGGAGATGGCGTAGTGCCAAAACGAAAAAACTCCGAGGATATCAGCGGCTCAACCTTTGCCGATTTATATGATGTACAGCAGGAATTGTCCCGGCAGTCGGCGGGGCGATTGGGTCGCCCCAAAAATAAAATTGAACGCAAGCCGACCACGGTTTACCTGACGCGAGAAGAAGCCAGAATGCTGCGTCGTTTGCAAATGTCCATCGGCGAGCACGTTTCCTCGGTGAACCGTAGTCAGATTATCGGCATTGCCATTGAATTGCTGACCGATTTGGTTGCTGCCCACGAAGATGGCGATAGATTGTTCGAGGGCGCGCGGAGTCTTGATGCCGTAAAACGGCGACTCCGCGAGTATTTAACGATGTAAACTTGATTTTTTGATTTTATGACATTACAAAATCATAAAATTATAAAATCAAAAAAGACCGGTATTTTATGAAACGATTGCCCGAATCCTCTGTTCCAACGTTGATTGCACTGCCGACCGGACTCCCGGTTGGTGCGGTCAACGTTTATTTTTTCCCCGAACCCGTACCCACATTGATTGATACCGGTTTAAAGTCGAATGAAAGTCTTGCCGCGCTGAAAAAGGGATTGTCTGCACTCGGCTTTTCTCTGCGAGATTTGCAGCGAGTGGTCATCAGCCACCCCCATGTTGACCATTTCGGCATGGCAGCCGACATCATTGCCGAGAATGATGCTGAGTTGCTGGTATTTGAGCCCACCATCCCCATACTGGTTGATTTTTCGCAGGCGTGGCGACAGCGCGGCGACTATTATTTGAATGTACTTTTCCCAAAATTGAACCTGTCGGATGAAACCACAAACCCCATCGCGGAATATTACCGCACGGTGGAACCGGTGGCGGCATCGCTGCCCGCCGAACGGATTGTGCCCGTTAGGGCAGGGGAGTGGTTGCAACTCGGCGACCGCCGCTGGCAGGTATTGTACACGCCGGGACATTCCGGGCATTTGACCTGCTATTACCAGCCAGAAACGCGCCAATTCATCTCCACCGATATGCTGCTGGCGCAAACCCCAACCCCCATCATCGAGCCGCCAGCAGACCGCAGCACCGAATATGAACCATCGCTGGCGCAATTTTTGGATTCGCTGGCAAAAATTGATTCGCTGGCAATTGATGTGACATACCCCGGGCACGGCGAAATTTTTTACGATGCGCACAACCTCATCGCC
>JALVZI010000573.1 GCA_027022125.1 Anaerolineae bacterium
TTCGCGCAGCGAACCGCTACTCAGGATGCGTTTTTCCCTGCCGATTTCATCCTGAGTAGCCCGCAGGGCGTATCGAAGGGTGAAATCGGCAAAATACCATTATCCTCTGCACAGTTGAACAGGATTAAATTATGACCGTTTCACTCATCCCATGGGAAGCCATTTGGTTTCTCAATTTGGTTGTGGTTGTCGTTTGGATTTTCGCGCTCAATTTGCGCCATCCCGAACGCCCCCGGCGCGGCGAGCGCCGCCAACGCTATTGGTTTCTGCTGCCGGACACACCGCTATTTTACGTGCTTTTCGCGGCGATTTTCATGCTGCCGCTGGCGCTCAATCTGCTGCACATTCAATTCGATGTGGATACCCAAAACGATGCCGCCACCACTTTCGACAACCCGATTGTCAACCTGCGCCCGCACCGATACGACCTGCCGCCGCAGGAAATTTACGATGCCGCGCTGAAAGCGGTGCAATCGCAGCGAACCTATGGGCAGCCGTGGGTCATCACTTTTGCCGAATATATGCCCGACCAGAAATTGGGACGCATTGTGGCAGAAGTGCCCGTGCTGTGGTTTGTGGATGATATTTCCATCACCATTCAGCCCACCGGCGAGCAGGCAACCGATTACCGGGTGGATGTGTACAGCGCGTCGCGGGTGGGCGAAGCCGATTTCGGCGAAAACGGGCGGCACATCGTGCAGTTTTTCCGCGCGCTGGATAAAAATTTGGCAAACCGAAAATGACTCGACCCCTGAAAGTTTTCTGCGATTTTGATGGAACCATCACCCGCGTGGACGGGTGCAATCTCATCATTGACCACTGCATCGGCAGAGACGCGCGCCGCGCCATTGACGATAAAATCGTCAGCGGCGAACTTTCGTTCCGGCAGGGATATGACGCGCAATTTTCCGGCGTAAATCTGACGTGGGAAGAATCTCTGCCCATTTTGCACGGAAAAAACGGCATTGACCCCACATTTCCGCCGTTTGTGCGCCGGTTGGCACAGCGAAACATCCCGCTCACCATCCTTTCGGCGGGCATCGAGCAAATCATCCGCGAATATCTGGGCACGGTGGGACTGACCGGGCTGGACATTCGCGCCAACCGCATTCGGGTGGAAAATCGCCGCTGGCGGGTGGCGTATTTCGATGAAACGCCCTTCGGCAACGATAAAGCCGCCGCCGTACGCGAAGCGGCGGCACAGGGTTTCCGCACGGTTTTCATCGGCGATGGTATTTCCGATTTTCCGGTGGCATCTGTGGCGGATATTCTGTTCGCCAAACGCGGCAACCGGCTAGAAGAACACTGTCTGTCGCAGGGTATTGCCTTTCATCCCTTTGATGATTTTGATGATGTGCTGGCGATTTTACAATTGAAAATTGGATATAAAGCGTGAAACGTGAAGACGTGATGCGTGATTTGACAATTGTGTAGATAAAATTTAACTTTTCACGAATCACGAATCACGAATCACGAATCACGAATCACGAATCACGAATCACGAATCACGAATCACGAATCACGAATCACGAATCACGAATCACGAATCACCCAAAAAGGAGCATTTTATGGAACCCGTGAAAATCGGTGTAATTGGTGGCAGTGGTTTGTACCAAATGGACGGACTGACCGGTATCGAGGAAATTTCGGTGACGACCCCCTTCGGCGACCCGTCCGACAAAATTGTGGTCGGCACGCTGGCAGGGCAGCGAGTGGCATTTTTGCCGCGACACGGGCGGGGACACCGTTTCAACCCCACCGAAGTGCCGTATCGCGCCAACATTTACGCGCTGAAAAGTCTCGGCGTGAAATATATCATCAGTGTCAGCGCGTGCGGCAGCCTGCGAGAAGATTTCGCGCCGGGGCATATCGTCATCCCCGACCAGATTGTTGACCGCACCCGCAACCGCGACCTGACTTTTTACGGCGGCGGGGTGGTGTCGCACATCGGTTTCGCCGAACCGTTCAGCCCGGAACTGTCGCAAATTTTGTATGATGCCGTCTCCGGGGTGGAGGAACGCCCGGTGCATATGGGCGGCTCGTTTGTGGTGATTGAAGGTCCGCGGTTCAGCAGCAAAGCGGAGAGCAACATTTTCCGCCAGTGGGGATGCGACATCATCGGCATGACCGCCGTGCCGGAAGCACAACTCGCCCGCGAAGCGGAAATCGCTTATGCCACTATGGCGCACGTTACCGATTATGATGTGTGGCACGAAAGTGAAGAGCCGGTGACAGTCGAAATGGTGGTGCGAACCCTGCTGGGCAATGTGGATACCGCCAAAAAAGCCATCCGCGCGATTGTGCCAAAACTGGCAGACGAGCCGGAAATGGCGGCACACAGCGCCATGAAAGATGCCATCATGACCAGCCGCGATGTCATCCCCGATTCGGCAAAAAAGAAATTCGATTTGCTGATTGGGAAATATTTGTAGTTGTCAGTAGTCAGTTATCAGTTGTCAGGCTGAAAACTAAAAACTGATAACTGATAACTGACGACTAAAAACTACCATGCTTCTGTTCCCTTTTCTTTTCACCGCCATCGGATTCGTGCAACTGTCGCTGTTAAACGGGTTTCGGTGGGAATATGGCGCGGCGCTGGCGGTGTGGACGCTCTCTTTCGCGGCGGCGGATGTGCTGCTGCACCGCCGATTGCCCCGCACCGACCCCCATCTGCTGCCGCTGACCGCCCTGCTGACCGGCTGGGGGCTGGTGCTGATTGCCCGTCTCGCGCCGAATTTTCTGCTGCGGCAAACCGTATGGCTGGCGGTCAGCACCGGTGCGCTGTTGGCAGTGGCGCTGACCCCCCGTATGGTGACATGGCTGCGGCGATACAAATATACATGGCTCATCGCCGGGCTAACACTGCTGGCAGCGACACTCGTTTTCGGGGTGAACCCCAGCGGCGCCGGCGCGCGACTCTGGCTCGGGGTGGGGGGCGTTTATTTTCAACCCAGCGAACCGCTGAAAATTCTGCTGGTGGTATTTTTGGCGGGCTATCTCAGCGATAGCCGCCGTCAAATGATTGACCTCTCTGCGAAAATCGGCAATCTACCGTTGCCGCATCCCGCCTATTTTGGACCCATGCTGCTGATGTGGGGTTTTTCGGTGCTGCTTCTTTTTTGGCAGCGAGATTTGGGCGCGGCGCTTCTCTTTTTCACCGTTTTCCTGCTGATGCTCTATACCGCCATTGGGCAACTGCGCTATTTGCTGGTCGGTGGCGGATTGCTGCTGCTGGTCGGCGCGCTCGGCACGCGGCTGTTCGATTATGTCGCCCTGCGGGTGCAGGCATGGTGGAACCCGTGGCTCGACCCGGCGGGGCGGTCATTCCAAATTGTGCAATCGCTGCTGGCGTTTGCCAGTGGCGGATTTTTCGGGCAGGGATTGGGGCAGGGATTGCCCACTGCCATTCCGGTGGTACACACCGATTTCGTTTTTGCCGCCATCGGTGAAGAGTATGGCGTGCTCGGTGCGCTGGGGGTACTGCTGGCGCTGGGGGTAATGGTCTGGCTCGCGTTTCAAATTGCGCTTGCCGGACAGACGCATTTTCGGCAGTTGCTGGCAGTTGGATTGGGGTCGCTGCTCGGCGGGCAAACGCTGCTCATCGCCGCCGGCACGCTGAAACTCATCCCGCTGACCGGTGTCACCCTGCCGTTCGTCAGTTACGGCGGCAGTTCGCTGCTCACCGGATTCATTATGGTGGGGTTGCTGCTGAATCTGTCAGCCGGGGGCTACGAAATTCTTTAAAAGTAACTGATGTTACGCAGTGTGAGCATTGATAAACATTTGGCGGGTTACGAAAGGTTATATATTGGGTCGAAAGCAAAAACGTGGGGCGCGCTGCGGCGTGTTTCTACAAAATGGTTCTCCAAGAAATAGTACCAGAATCGGTAGGGACGGCTCGCGAACCGTCCCTACCATTGCTACTGTATTTCGTTTTTCAGGGGAAAATCAAATCCTCGGCTGCGTAACGTAAATTGCAAAAATTCGCGGCTGAAATTCAGTCACACAAAAAGTTTCAACCAGTTCAAGAAGTTTCAGCAGGTTTATCGGACAATTTTGCAATTTAACTGTATTCGCGTGCCAATTCGCGGATGATAACATATCGCTGAATTTGGCTTGTGCCTTCGTAAATCTGCATAATTTTCATATCGCGCATCAGTTTTTCTACCGGATATTCGGTGATGAACCCGTACCCGCCGAAAACCTGAACCGCATCGGTGCAAATTTGCATACCGGTATCTGCCGCGAAAGATTTCGCCATCGAAGCCAGTTTGATGCTGGGATGCCCTTCGTCAAAAGCGATGGCGGCTTGCCATGTCAGCAGGCGCGAGGCTTCGATTTTGGTTGCCATATCTGCCAGCATATGCCCGATGGCTTGATGTTTGTAAATCGGTTTGCCCATCGTTTTTCGTTCCAGCGAGTATTGCATCGCTTCATCAAACGCGCGCTGGGCGATACCCACTGCCGCCGCTGCCACACCGGGGCGCGAGCGGTCGAACACTTTCATGGCGATGAAAAACCCTTCGCCTTCTTTGCCCAGCAAATTTTTAGCGGGCACACGCACATCTTCCAAAATGATTTCCGCCGTGTCTGATGCGCGCTGACCGAGTTTATCGAATGGTTTGCTGACACTGACACCGGGAGTGTTGCGGTCAACGATGAATGCGCTCATACCACGATGCCCCGCGCTGGGGTCGGTATAGGCAAACACGGTGAACCAGTCGGCAACCGTGGCACCGGTGATGAACGTTTTGGTGCCGTTCAGCACATAATAATCGCCATCTTTGCGGGCGGTGGTGCGGATGCCCAGCACGTCAGACCCGGCGGATGGTTCGGTGAGGGCATATGCCGCCATTTTGCCGTCCACCAGTCGCCCGAAATATTCCTGTTTCTGCTCGTCATTCGCCGCAACCAGCAACGGCAGCGATGCCAGATTGTTGATGGTGATGCACAGGCTGATGCCGGAACATCCCCATGCCAATTCTTCTGCAACCAGCATCTCTTCAAATAAACTCAACCCCAACCCGCCATATTCTTCCGGCACATTGACAGTTGTCAGCCCCAATTCCTGCGCTTTTTTCACAATTTCCCACGGATATTCGTGGGTTTTGTCGTGATGTTCCGCGTGGGGTGCAATCTCATTCCGTGCGAAATCGCGGGCAAGTTTCCGTATCATCTTTTGCTCTTCCGTCAATTGGAACGTAATTCCGGCAGACGCGCCGTTGCCATTTGCCATCATAGTATCTCTCCTTGAGCTGAAAAACTATAAATTTATTGAACACACCTATTTTATAACGCATTGCGTAATCTGTAAAATAAAAATTGCACATTTTAAATGCACAGATTACAATTGATTATAATTTAAATTTGTTCCGAGATTGTTCCTGACAAAAAAGGAGGGCAATGATGCCATTTGTGCAGGTGAACGACCTGAAAATATATTATGAAGAATATGGCGCAGGCACACCGCTATTGCTGGTGATGGGTTTGGGCGCGACAGTGCTGGGCTGGTCGCTGCCGCAGGTGAAAAGACTGGCTACCAAACACCGTGTTATTCTGTTTGATAATCGCGGGGCAGGGCAAACCGACAAACCGCGCGGACCGTACACTATGCCGCAACTTGCCGCCGATGCGGTGGGACTGCTCGACGCGCTGAGCATCGACCGCGCTCACGTTTTCGGCGTTTCGATGGGGGGGATGATTGTGCAGCACATTGCGCTGGATTACCCGCAACGGGTGCGAAGTTTGATTTTGGGCTGCACCGGCGCGGGCGGCAAACATGTGGTGCGCACCCCGCCCGATTCGCTGAAAGTTCTCACCGCAGAAACCACCGGCGACCGCGCGGAGGACATTCGGCGCGGGTGGCAGATAATGTACACCCCCGAATTTATCGCCGAAAACCGCGACCTGCTGGAAGAAAAACTCCGGCGCGAGTTGGCATACCCCGAACAACCGCGATATGCGTTTGAAGCACAGATGGCGGCAATCGCCGTCTCTCACAATACATTCGACCGCCTGCCGGAACTGAAAATGCCGGTGCTCATTCAGGTTGGGGAAAAAGATATTCTCATCCCGCCGGAAAATGCCGATATTCTGGCGGGGCAAATCAAACACGCCAAAGTGATTCGCTACCCCAATGCGGGACACGGCTATTTTCTGGAAACCGGCTTCCGCGCCGCCGATGATGTTTTGGCGTTTTTGGAAGAAGTGGAAAGGAATGAGCGAATGGGCGAATGAGCGAATCTGCGAATGGAGCAAATGGGCGAACCCTAAACTTTGAACCAGAAACCCAAAACAACCAATCTCGGCATGGTTCATTTTTGCTAACAATCATCTTTAAAAATCCCCGGCTGTTGCCCATGCGGAGCAGGAAACAAGGAGCAAGAAGTAAGGGATATGTCATTGTGAGTCATCCCACCGGGCAATGTGTTGCGCACCCGGAGAAAAACGTTGCTCTGTTATTGT
>JALVZI010000574.1 GCA_027022125.1 Anaerolineae bacterium
GGTCAGCACATTGTTAAAATCGTGCGCCACACCGCTGGTCAACCGTCCGATGGCATCCATTTTTTGTGCCTGATGGTACTGATTTTCCAGTTCCAATTCGCGGGTAATATCGCGCCGCACCGAAACAAAACCCACAATTTCCTGATTTCGGTCTCGCAGCGGGCTAATCATCTCATCTTCTATCACCCGCGCGTTATCTTTTGTTTTGGTGACCACCTGCCCCTGCCATACCTGCCCGGCGGCAACGGCGTGCCATCGCTCGCGCCAGTTGGTATCATCGGCAGAATACAGAATGTTAACCGATTTGCCGACAACTTCGTGCCGGGTATAGCCGGTAACTTTTTCAAAAGCCGGGTTGACATACACAATGCGAATATCGGTATCAGCGATGATGAGACTTTCGCCGATTTGCTCGACGGCGGCAACCAGTCGCTGGTGTTCGGCAGAAAGACGGATGCGGGTCAGCACGCTGGAAATCTGGTCGGCGACACTCCACAGCAGGTTAACATCCTGCGCGGCAAAATAGCGCGGTATCTCGGTGGTAACGCCCATCGCGCCGATAATTCGCCCGTTGATGATAATGGGGCACAGCATAAACGCCCCGATGTGATGTTTGCGCAGCCAACTCCGGTATTCCGCAAACCGGGCATCCTTTTCGATGTCGCCCACCAGCAGCGGCGCTTGATGCGCCGCCAGATAGCGGAAAATGAAATTTCGCTGCAGGGGGATATGCCACCCGCGAATGGACGACAATCCGCTATCGTGATACTCGGCAACGAGCGTGGCGGATGTCATCGCTTCATCGGCGATGAACACTGCTGCGCGCGAGGCATTGAACACCTGCGCCAATTCGTGGCATGCCGTTTCAAAAATGGGGGTTTCGTCCGTTTCCAGCGCAGATGCGGCGATGATATGATTCAGCAGCGACAATTCCTGATTGTGTTTTTGAATGGCTTGCTGGGCGCGCACCTGCACCGTCATATCCTGCACCGAAACAAACACCCGTCCCAGCGATTCTTCGTAGCCCGGCGCCGGAGACATGCTCACCCGGGCATAAATTCGCTGACCGGTCAAAGTTTGCTCCATCTGTTCAACCACAAAATACCGCTTTTGCTGCCACAGGGCAATTATCTGCTCGGCAAAAACGGGGTAGGTTTCGGGCAAGAAAATTTGCGTCAAATTGCCGATAATCTGCTCTTTTTTCGGGGCGGCAAAAAGGGAAAGGGTCGCGCGGTTCACATCTAAAATCTTCACCAGCGATGCACATTTTTTCACCGCATCGACATTTTCGCGCAAATATGCGGGAATATCGGTAATGCCGTCGGCTTCCAGTGATGTTAGATACGCTTTCACCGCCGAAAAATCCTCTTCCCACAGCGACACGGGAGAGTTTTCAAAAATATTGCGGTAGCGTTTTTCGCTTTCGCGCAATGCCCGCTCGGTTTGCCGCAAATAGGATAAATCGCGGACGATGGCAATAATATGCGGTGTGCCCTGAATTGGCAGCACCCGCGCCGACAGTTCGCCGTCAATGATGGTTCCGTCTTTGGCGCGGAATTGTGATGCCAAACTTCTGATTTCGCCCCGGGCGAGCAAAATTTTTGCCATATATTTGCGTTCAGCCGGATTTACCCAAATTCTCAATTCCGCCGCCGTTTTTCCCACCACTTCATCGCGCGAATAGCCGAGAATGTTTGAAAAACTCTCGTTCACTTCCACATATCGCCCTTCATCAAGGGTAGAAATTGTCACCGAATCGGGACTGGCGAGAAACGCGGCACGGAAGCGCGCTTCGCTCTGGCGCAATTGCTTCTCGATGGCAATTCGGTCTTCAATTTCCCGCTGCAATTGCCGATTGGCAGACTGCAATTCGGCAGTGCGAAC